>JAKIYB010000330.1 GCA_022708765.1 Armatimonadota bacterium
CCCCCGCCCGCGAGCAGTTTCCCCATCTTCCGCATCCGCCCATCTTCTGCACGGGATTGGGCACGCTCTGGGGGCCAAGCTGGCAGGAACTCCACGTCGTCGGTCTCGTTGGCGACGAGGTGGTCGCCGAACAGCGCTTCCCCGCGCATAACGACGCGACCCATATCGCCGTTACCATAGACGACACCGAGTTGCATGCCGACGGCGCTGACATGACCCGCCTCGTCATCAGCCACACCGACGAATACGGCAACGTACAGGCCCACAGCCGCGCCGCCGTACTGATTGGCGTGGATGGCCCGGCCACGCTCATCGGGCCCTCGCCCCTCGCGCTGGCGGGCGGGGTGGGAGCAGTTTTCCTCCGCGCCAACGACACGCCGGGACGGGTGACGGTAACCGTGCGCGCGCCGGAGTTTGGGGAAGAGCGGACGGTAAAGGTGAAGATCCGGTAGGTAGTCCGCGCCCTCCGCGACGCGTGGTCTCGCGTACCCATATCGTGCATGTCAGCGAAACACGCGACGCGGAGTACGAAAGGTGTCAGGGAACATGTATGGCATCAATGGATATTTATCAAGTTATCGAAGAATTTCTCGATCTAATAGAGAATGGTCGTGGCTCAGTACATGCGAATGAGGCTGCGCTTGTTCTTCTATTGGATAAGCTGGCACTTGCCTGGCATGCAGCCAAGTCGGATTTTGATGACAGTGAATATCCAGATTCCCCTCCCTGGGGTGATCAAGATCGGCTGCGCAAAAAGATTTGCCACCTGTTCCCCAATTATGGCTTCTACAACATCGCGCTAAATATCAGTGTAAACATTGGATACGATAAGATGGGAACGGGAGATGCCATAGATGATATCCTTGATATCACAAACGAGATGTATGAAGTGCAGTGGCGATGGCTGCACACCAGTCATGATGACGCCCTCTGGTATTTCCACTGGAGTTATGGCGGACACTGGGGTGAACATTTACGAGCCTTGCAACTCTATTTATACGATGACACTTACGAACGAGGATTGTTTACGTAATCTCAGGTAAACCGCACCCTCCTCGGCGCGTGGTCTCGCTTCTCCGCACTATGCAGGTAAACGAAACCACGCGCCGCGGAGGGCGCGGACTACGTTATTTCTACTCGATCGTCACCCGCGCCAATTCTGCCGGGTCGTCATCCGGTCCCAGCGGGCGAAGGCGGAGGGTGTACTGGTAAGTTCCGGGGCCGATGAGGTATTCGGGGTGGACGTTGCGCGTCCAGCCGGTGTCGCCGCCGAGGCCCATGTGCCTGGCGTCGAGGTGGAGGTAGATTTCCGGGCGGGCGACTAATTCGTAGTTGTGCTGGGCGGTGGTGAGTGCGTCCAGCGGGTAGTGCAGGGCGTCGAAGTGGAAGGTCGGGGCGCCGGCGACGAGCAGGCCGTAGCCCGCGCCGTCGGTGAGCGCCGCCCAGCGCACGTCTTCCTTGCCGCCGCATTCCCCCGGCCAGATGAAGAGCGGCTCGAACTGTTCCGCCACCGTGCCGGCGTAGCGGCCCACCTGTGCGCTGGCCTTGCGGTCCGGGTAGGTCTCATACGGGCCGCAGCCGTACCAGGCAAGCTGCTCGAAGTCGGCGGGCAGCACCAGTTCTACCCCAATGCGCGGGATGGTCACCAGCGCCTCACTCGCCCTGACCGTGCACTCCACCGCCACCTCGCCACTGCCATAGACGGTGTAGCGGGTAGATGTGCGGAAGGCTGGCTCCTCCGCCGTGCCCTGATAGGTCGCGTTGACCTGCACCACCGCCATGGTCGCCGAGAGTTGCGCCGCTTCCACGGTAGTCGCCGTCCGCTGCAAATGATTGAGACCGGTCTTCACCCAGTCCTGCCAGTAGCTGTACGGACTGCCGAGTTGGAAGTCGTTGTCGGTGGGCGCGCGGTAGAAATTGTCCTTCGGGCCGGCGAGGAGCAGTTCTGGCCCGGTGCCGCGGAAAGAAGTCATCAAGCCGGTAGCGCGATCGAAGACGACGCGCACCTTCTCGCCGCTGATGACGAAGGCGTCATCGGCGCGCTCCAGCGTCAATACGGGCATGCCGGTCGGGGAGACAGTCCCACCCGCTTTGTGGCAGGGCAGCGCGAACTGCGCCCAGGTGATGTCGTGTCCCTGCTCCGCCCACGGTTGGTCAGCCGCCAGCACGGCGCGCAGGTTCAGCCAGTATTCGGCGCCAGCCTGCGGTGCGGTAATCGCGGTTATCGGCAGGGAGATGTCCGCCTGTTCGTCGGCGGGCACTGCCGGCATGGGCAGACGACCGGATTGCACGGCACGGCCATCTTCGGTCACTTCCCAGCGCAGTTCCAGATGCCCCAGGTCGAGGAACTGGTGCTTGTTGTGCACGGTAACGACACCTTGGCGCAAGCTCTCCTCGGTGGCGGTAAACGCCACCGGCGCCTGCACCTGCTTCACTTCCCAGGCGCCAGGGTGCGGGGTAAGGTCGGGGGCGACAATGCCGTTGAGCACCTGCGTGGGGTGCTCGTTGATCGCGGCGTAATCGGTGTCGCAGCCCAGATCGCCGCCGTACCCCCAGGCTTTGCGGCCGTCGGGCAGCGTGAAAGTAAGCGCCTTGTCGTGCCAGTCCCAGATGAAGCCGCCCTGGAATGAGGGGAAGCTGTCTACCAACTCCCAGTATTTTTTAAAATTGCCGCCGGCGTTGCCCTTGGCGTAGGCGTATTCGCAGAGGATGATGGGGCGCGTTTCCGTCGCGTCCGCCAGCACCTCTTTCAGCCAGTGGATGCGCCCGTACATCGGCACCAGGATATCCGAGACCGCCGGGCCGGGGTAGCCGCTCTCGTACTGCACCGGGCGGGTGGGGTCATACATGCGCAGCCAGGCCGCCATCGCCGCGTGGTGCGGGCCATAATAGGACTCGTTGCCCAGCGACCAGAAGCAGACGCTGGGGTGGTTCTTATCGCGCAGCGCCATGCGAACCGCGCGCTGCAGGTAGGCCAGCGCCCAGGCGGGGTCTTTGCTTAACTGCGCCTCCACGCCGTGGGTTTCCAGGTTCGCTTCGTCCACCACATAGATGCCGTATTCGTCGCAGAGGTCGTAGAAGCGCGGGTGGTCGGGGTAGTGGCTGGTGCGCACGGCGTTGAAATTCAACCGCTTCATCTGGATGATTTCCCGGCGCATGTCCTCGTCGGTGAGCGCGCGGCCGCGCTCCGGGTGATGCTCGTGACGGTCCACTCCGCGCACGATGAGCCGGCGGCCGTTAATGAGCACCTGCCGGTCCTTGATCTCCAACTGACGGAAGCCGACGCGGGTGCTCTCAAAATCAATCGCGTTACCGTCACCATCAAGGAGCGTCAGTATCAACGTATACAGATACGGCGTTTCCGCCGACCACTGCTTCGGCGCCGCCACGCGCTGCTCCATCTTCGCGCCGCCGTGCTCGTCGGCGAGGCCGCCATACATTGGTGAGTGCGCCTTCACCGGGGTGATCACCGGCTCCGCGAAGACCGGGTTGCCCTCCGCGTCGTAGAGCATCGCCGATACGCGATAATGTTCGAGATTCCGCACCTCAGACATGTATGCGGCGACATAGAGGGTGGCATCGCGGTAGCCGGCGTCGAAGGTGGTGCGCACGGTAAAGTCCCGCAGGTGCGCCGGGGGCTTGCTGTAGAGGAAGACGTCGCGTTGGATGCCGCTCATCTGCCAGTAGTCCTGGTCCTCCAGGTAGGTGCCGTCGCAGTAGCGCATCACCTGTACGGCCACGGTGTTCTCGCCGGGGCGCAGGTAAGGGGTGATGTTGAACTCGGCGGGCAGGCGGCTGTCCTGACTGTAGCCTACCTCGACGCCGTTCACCCACACGTAGCAGGCGGAATCCACCGATTCGAGCACGAGGAACACTTCGCG
Organism: Armatimonadota bacterium; assembly: GCA_022708765.1. GTDB lineage: Bacteria > Armatimonadota > Hebobacteria > CAIYQO01 > CAIYQO01 > JAKIYB01. The sequence continues at coordinate 3,882 of JAKIYB010000330.1, forward strand.
CCCCGCCCAGTTCTCCGGCAGCATAAAGCTGCGGCGGTAGCAGCCGGTGGGATTCTGCTCCGGCACGAATGGCGGATTCGGCGGGAAGGTATAGTGCCAGTTCGTGTATATGGGACGGTCAGGGTAATCAAAGAGTTGCCAGTTGCTCGGGACCGGGAGGTCATCCCAACCGGAGACGTCGAATGCGTCGTCGGCGAAGCCGGCGGGCACCCGCTGCGGCGAATCTACCAGGCGGAACTTCCACACGCCGTTCAGCGAGAGCACGTACGGCGACGCCCAGCGGTCCGCGGCGCGCGCCAGATCCGCGTCGGGGTACGCACCCAGCGGCACATGCGTTAGCTCGCGGTTGCGCTCCAACACCTGCACGTTCTCCCAGTCATGCCGACCGATCATTGTATACCCCCTCTGGCGCGGTTTTCAGAATCGCCCGCTGATTGTAGGGGAAGCGGCGGACGCTGGCAAGAGTCTGCGGGCGTTTCTCATGCTTCACTCTCTCCAATACTTGATGATGACCTGGCGAGGCGGGCCTCTCCATAGCCGTCGCGGCGAAAATCGCGTATAATACGCTACCGTGTCCGGTGATTCCCGGATGGGGCGGCGGGTTCATGTTAAGTATCGGCATCCCGAAGCTGGAAGGCACGCTGGAAGAACGGTTTGCGGCCGTCTGTCAGCGTGTCGAGCGTTACACGCACGGTCTCTCGCGCGACGTGCTGGAGCGCGCCTTCGCCTTCGCTCACCTGGCGCACAAGGATCAGAAGCGCAAGTCAGGGGAGTCCTACATCGTTCACCCGGTTGAAGTGGCTTACATTCTCGCCGAGTTGGAGATGGATGAGACATCCATTGTCGCCGGCCTGCTGCACGACGTGCTCGAAGATGGGATGATCCAGCACCAGGGCGAGACGGAGCCCAGCCCGGTCACTCCGGAAGATGTTACCGACGCCTTCGGCGCGGAAGTCACTCTGCTGGTAGAAGGCGTCACAAAACTGCGCGGATTGCACTCACACACCCGCGAAGCGCGTCAAGCGGAAAACCTTCGCCGCATGCTCATCGCCACCGCGAAAGATATCCGCGTCATCCTCATAAAGCTGGCTGACCGGCTGCACAACATCCGCACGATCCGACATCTCAGCGAGCCTGACCAGCAGCGCATCGCCGACGAGACGCTGCGTATCTTCGCGCCCATCGCCCACCGGCTGGGGATATGGAAGATTAAGTGGGAGTTGGAAGACCTGTCGCTGCGGGTGATTGATCCCGAAGCCTACCGTGAAATTCAGCAGAAGGTGAACCGCTCGCGCAGTGAGCGCGAGGATGTGGTGAGCAGCGCCATTCAGCAACTGCGCGATGCGCTGGCGGAACTCGGCATCGAGGCGGAGGTAGTGGGGCGCCCGAAACATTTTTATTCCATCTATAATAAAATGCGCGCGCAGGGGGTGGACTTTCGCCAGATTCTCGACCTGGAAGCCATCCGCGTGCTGGTAGATACCGTGCCCGCCTGCTACGCCGCGCTGGGTGTGGTCAATAACCTGTGGGTGCCGATGCCGGGTATGTTCACCGACTACATCGCTCGTCCGAAGTCGAATCACTACCAGTCGCTGCACCTGAAGGTCATCGGTCCCGGCGGGCAGCCGCTGGAAGTGCAGATACGCACCTGGGAGATGCACCGCACCGCCGAGGTGGGCAT
>JAKIYB010000331.1 GCA_022708765.1 Armatimonadota bacterium
GTGAGGCCGAGATCGAAGAAGGGCACCGATTCCGATGCCGTCATCGGCACCACGGTGTCGGCGCCGAGGTGCCAGGTGCCCGCGGCCTGAATGTCGGTGCTGGGAATAGTCACCAGCGTGGATGGGGTGGCGAACACGGAAAGGCCGGCCACCAGCAACAGTGTTGCAACGAGTGTGCGCATCGTTACCTCCAAAGGGTTGGGATACTGTAGTATCCCAACCCCACATTGCCGGGAGATTGCGGAAGATGACGCACAGGTAACCGGCGGAAGACTATTCTGTAAACAGATTCCCCTGTCCCGGCAGCGTGGATTGGCCAGGCTGCAGGCCGAAATGCTGATAGGCCAGCGGGGTGGTCTTGCGCCCGCTGGGCGTACGGCTCAGATAGCCGATTTTCAGCAGGAACGGTTCCACCATATCCACCAGCGTGTCGCTTTCCTCGTTGAGGGTGGCGGCCAGCGCCTCCACGCCCACCGGGCCGCCCTGGTAGAAGTCAATGATGGTGCGCAGCAGCTTGCGGTCCAATTCATCCAGCCCGCGGCCATCCACGCCCAGCGCGGTGAGGGCGATGTCCGCCACCTCGCGGGTGATGACGCCGTCCGCTTTCACCTGGGCGAAGTCGCGCACGCGGCGCAGCAGGCGGTTGGCGATGCGCGGGGTACCGCGCGAGCGGCGGGCAATCTCCATCGCGCCATCCGGCTCGGTGGGCACGCCCAGGATATGCGCCGAACGGGTGACGATCTTCACCAGTTCGTCGTCGGGATAGAAGTCGAGGTGGTAGAAGAGGCCAAAACGCTCGCGCAGTGGCGCGGAGAGTTTTCCCGCGCGCGTCGTCGCGCCTACCAGCGTGAACGGCGCCACCGGTAGCTTAATGCTCTTGGCGAAGGCGCCTTTGTCAATCATGAAGTCAACGGAAAAATCCTCCATCGCCGAGTAGAGGTATTCTTCCACGATGCGCGGCAGGCGGTGAATCTCGTCAATGAAGAAGACAGAGCCGGGCTTCAGGTTGGTGAGGATACCTACTAGGTCGCCAGCGCGCTCCAGCGCCGGCCCGGAAGAGGTGACCAGTTCCACGCCCATCTCGTTGGCGACGATGTGCGCCAGCGTGGTCTTGCCCAGTCCCGGCGGGCCGTAAAGGAGCACGTGGTCCAGCGACTCCCCGCGCCCGCGCGCTGCTGCCAGCGCCGTGCGCAGGTTTTCCTTCAACTGCGGCTGCCCGATGTAATCATCCAGTGTCTGCGGCCGCAGCGCGGAGGTTACCGCCAGATCGTCCAGCGTTTCTTTCGATGAGATGATGCGTTCGTCCATTGGAAAATCCTGTCTGATCTCTCGCGTCCACGAAAGTGGACGCTTGGCCGTCAGGCCTTGCAGGGGAGTATTTCAGTATCCGCACCCTCTGTTACGGCATCTGTATCGCATACAGTACCGTCTTGCCGACGAGTTTCAGACTCTTCGGACTGCATTTATCGGCGGTGTCAGCGGTGGTGTGCCAGGGCGGGTAGTCAAAATCAATCAGGTCCACCATCGGCACGCCCGCCTCGTTCAGCGGCATGTGGTCGTCCACCACCGGCACGCGATAGGGCGCGTTTACGAAGCCGGAGAGCGTTCCCGCGCGCAGATAGCCCAGTCGCGTCGCCGCGGTGAAGACGCGGTCGTTCACCGCCTTCGCGTATTTATCCGAGTTCGGCTCACGATACACTGACAGATCCGCGTCACCGATCATATCCAGCAGGATGCCCCACGACGGCTTCGGGTTCGGCAGATTCTTCGCGTAATATTTCGAGCCGAGGAGCATGTTATCCACTTTCGGCCCGTAATCTTCGCCGTCGAACAGGATGATGGTCACATCGCGGGCGATAGGGTGCGCCTTCAACTGGCGGGCGATCTCCAGCAGCACCGCCACCCCGGAGGCACCGTCATTGGCGCCGTCAATGGGCGTGTTGCGCTTCGCTGGATCGGGGTCGTAATCGGCGGTCGGACGGGTATCCCAGTGCGCGGCGAGTAGGATATGCTCGCGCGGCGCGGCTCCCGTGCCGGTGAAACGGGCGAGGATATTCCACATCCGCACATTTTCTCCGCCCAACAGGTGCGCGAAGGGCTGCAGCGTCACGTCATCCGTCTGCGCCTTTAACCGCGCCACCAGCCACTCGCGGGTATTTACATGCCCCTCCGTGCCGGGTACGCGCGGGCCGTAGGTGAGCTGCGTTTCCAGATCATCCCAGGCGCGGTTTTCGTCAAAGATGACGATAGGTTCGCTAATCTGCGGGTTTTTCGCCTGTGCCGAGGCGCCGCCGCCGGAACAGCCGGCGCCCAGTCCGAATACCAGCACCCCGGTCAGCAGCGCCCACGAACCCAATTGTCGCCACAACGCCATGCGTTTCGTCCCACCACACGCGAGATGGTTCTATCCTACCCCTTTCCCCCTCGCGCGTCAAGGAGAACACGAACCAATGTTTCCTGCCTCGCCGTGCGACCGGGGCTCTGGCGACATGGCGGGAAAGGGTGACATCAGCGCTCGGTCGGAAAATCTGTCGGGGCCACCTCGGGGAGCGCCGGAGTCGCGACCGGCGCCTCGTCAGCCTCGGTCACCAGGTTATACACGATGGCGACAAGGGTGCCGGCAACGGCGGCGAAGACGCCCAGCGGAATATAGGTGGGGATGCGATCCGCGGAGCTGGCGAATCCCTCCGTCAGGCTGAAGGTCGTCTGTGCGAGGAAGCTGTTGAATACGCGCACCCCCAGCCACAGAACGATGATCTCCAGCAGCGAAACCCAGAGCAGGGTAAAAGGCGCGCGCTTGCGGGCGGAGGCGACATGATGCAGGATATCGGATGCGTCTATGCGCAGCAGAATCGCCGGCAGCAGCGCGAAGATGACCAGGAACAGCTTGAAACCGTCAAAACTCTGCCACAGCGCGAAACCGAGCAGCATGCCGTTCGGAAAAATGGTATAGATGATGCCGGTGACGCTCAGTACCGTCGCGGCTTTTCGCAGCGACGGCGAGACCGGGGCGCGCGGCTCCGGTCCGGCGAAGATGGCCGGAAGCTCCACCTGACCCTCTACTTGACGTTCGTGTTCATCCGACCACGTCATGCTCGCACTCCATTTCGGGCCAACGCACTTTATTGCTATTCGCCGCGGAATACTTGATACCTTCTATCATAACAAATTTTCGCAAAATAGCCATAGCAGGGAATAAATAAGTCCTGCGATGAGACAGGCAGGCGCATATGGCCTGGCATGAGGGGGACAAAAGGCAAAACCTCCCGCGGGTGCGAGAGGTTTGAAAAGAGCGGATATTGGTCGGGGCGAGAGGATTTGAACCTCCGACCCCCAGTACCCCATACTGGTGCGCTACCAAGCTGCGCCACGCCCCGACGTGCTGTACTGTAGCATTCCGCGCGCGTTTCGTCAACCTCGCCGCTGGAAAACGCCGACAGCCCGATTCCGGCGCGGCGTCCTGTCGCGGAACGGAACCGGGCTGTCGGCATACCTGCGTCGTGCAAATGAGAAAGGCCCATCCATAGGCCTCACCATCCTGGTGGAATCTTCCCTGCTGACGAGTCTGTCAGCGCCCTCGTCATTACTTGTAGTATACGCATGTGCCGGCAAGCGGCAAATCAGGGAATCCCTGATATTGGCCTTCGAAAAATCCGATTTTTCGGTATTTTAGTCACCCAGCGAGGTTAACCCCTCGCGAATGGCGTATTTCGTCAACTCGGCGATACTGTGCAGGTCGAGTTTTTCCATGAGTTGGGCGCGATGCGTTTCCACCGTTTTCACACTGAGCATCAGCCGCTCGGCGATGGCCTTGGCGGATTCGCCTTCCGCGAGGAGCTGCAGCACTTCACGCTCGCGTGGACTTAACAGCGTGAAAGCGCTGGATTCATCGCGCTGCAGATTGGCCACGTAATCCTGAATCAACTGCGTGTTGATGCGCTCGCTCAAATACATCTTCCCGGCCAGCACGGTGCGGATCGCCGTCACCAGCTCCTCGAACGCGCAGTCCTTCAGCAGGTAGCCGCGGGCGCCCGATTTCAGCATCTCGGTGACGTAGCGGCGGTCGGCATGCATGGACAAGCCGATCACCCTGATCATCGGGCAGGCGTTAATCAGGTGGCGGGTGGCGTCAATTCCATTCATGTCCGGCATGCGGACGTCAATGATCGCGATATCGGGCGTCAGTTCGCTGGCGAGTTCTACCGCGTCGCGCCCATCATCCGCTTCGGCGATGACGGCGAAATCCTCTTCTTTCTCCATCAGCTCGCGCAAGCCCTGGCGGACAATCTTGTGGTCGTCGGCAAGAAGAATCGTGATCGGCATCGGTTACTCCACTTCCACGGATACGGTATGCTGCAACGGCGCCAGCAACTCTACGCGCGTGCCGGCGCCAGGCCGCGATGTAATGGTGAGCGTACCGCCGAAATGGCGCAGCCGCTCGCGTATACTGAACAGCCCGTATCCGCTGCGCTGATCTTCGGTGATCGCGGGATCGAAACCTACGCCGTCGTCCGTCACGGTGATGGCAACCATGCCGTCGCGCGCTTCGGCATGGATGGTCACCTGGTCGGCGCGCGCATGTTTCACAATGTTCACCAGCAGTTCGCGGACGATGGAAAAGAGCAGCGCCCGGTGGTCGTCGCTGAACAGGCGGAAATGCCCGGCGGCCTTCACCGCCACTAGCAGGCCGTGCCGTTGCTGCATCTGCTCCCCGATCCACTCCAGCGCGGCAATCAACCCCAGTTCGTATAGCACGGGAGGACTGAGTTCGAAGGTGAGCGTGCGCGCGCTCTGGATGGAAGCGGTTAGCAGCGCCCGCGCGTCATCAACGGTGGCGTGCAATGCCGGATCCGCCTGCGCGCGCAGGCCGCCCAGCATGATCTGCAGCAGCGCCAGGTTCTGGATGATGGAATCGTGCAGATCGGATGCAATACGGCGGCGCTCGCGTTCCTCGGCCTGCGACAGCTCCGACGCCAGTCCGAGCAGCTCGCGCTGATACACGCGCACTTGATCTTCCGCCAGTTTGCGCGCGGTGATATCGTATAGGACGGCGGCGAAGCGCCCGATGCGCGGGGAGAAGACGGACGCCACCACATGCTTGCCAAGGGTGGGCAACTCCGCCTCGAAGCGCGACGGCACGCCTGTCTCGGCCACGTGCGCGCAGATTGGCAGCAGCGGTGCCAGCGCCTCCGCGGAACCGAAGATAGCGCTGCCCCGTTTTCCGACGGGTGACTCCGCTGCCTGCCCCAGCATCTCCCGCAGCACGGGGTTCATCTGGTCAATAATCCAGTCTTCGGGCTGGCCACGCTCGTCATACACCATTTCACAAAGCATGAATCCTTCATTCATGTGGGCGAACAGCGCCTGATACTGCCACTCGCTCTCCTGCAGCGCCGTCTCCGTCTGCTTGCGCGCAGTGATATCCAGCGCAGTGCCGATGAGATACTGCAGAGCGCCCGCGTCATCATAAACGCCGGCGCCGATTTCCAATACCCAGACGGTGTGCCCCGCCCGGTGGCGGAAACGCAGTTCCACGGAATACGGCTCGCGCGCCGCC
>JAKIYB010000332.1 GCA_022708765.1 Armatimonadota bacterium
GGGGCGCGTCTCGGCCAGCAGGTCGGCCTGCTCCAGCAGCCGCGCGCGCGAATCAGCCCGCCGCGCCGCCAGCGCCATGCCGTAGGCGGCGGTGATGCCGATCAGCGGAGCGCCGCGCACCGCCAGCGTGCGAATCGCTTCCGCCACCTCCTCCACGCGCCGGCAGGCGAGGTAATATTCATCCCGCGGCAGCCGCCGCTGATCGAGAATCCGCAGGCCGTCGTCCTCCCACCGCACGGGAACAATGCTGGTTCGTAACGTCATCGGGTCCATCCTCTCCAGGCAAACGCGCGTGAATATGCGGTGCCATCATAACACAGGATGGGAGGGGGGCGCGAATGGGGGGTTATGGCGCTGGTGAACTGGAGACGCAGCGAAAGCTATAAACATCGTGCCCGCATGTCGGATTGTTACTGCTTCGATAAGTGACGCAGAAGATATCAGGATACTTATTAAGCCAGCTACCACCACGCAATGCCCGCAAACATTGGCTGTCATCATATAAGTTAGCGCACCACTCCCAGACATTTCCCGCCATATTCATGACACCATACGGACTGGCGCCAACCGAATAACTTCTTACTGGTGTTATATGTCCCGTTGATCTTCCAACGCTGTGACTGCATTTTGACGGATTCCAAGTGCTTCCCCATGGATACTTTCGGCCATCTGTTCCGCGTGCAGCTTTCTCCCATTCTTCCTCAGTGGGCAGCGCCACGCCTGCCCACTCTGCAAATGCTGCAGCGTCCTCCCAACTCACATTGACAATTGGATGATCATCTTGCCAACCCCACTTCGGCATTTCAGGCATCAGTCGCTTTGTTGCTTCACAATAAAGGCGGTACTGCGCGACAGTGACGGGATATTTCATTATTTTATACGCTGGCAGGGAAATTTCTACGTGTCTTCCAAAGGGTGGGCTGTCGCCGTATATGAATTTTCCAGGCGGAATGTTCACCCATTCAATGCTTGCCAGTAACTGCTCTCGAAGTAAAACAGGTGATGTGATACTGAACGCTGCATTGGGCTCATTCCACCAGGTGAATATATTTGATGGTCGTTTTACTAACTCTAACGGCAATGCAGATGCGACCAATCCCTTCCACGGTTCAGGAAGATTCGGGATCCAGGGGTCTAGCTGTTTCAGTAAGCGATCCCACGATTCGGGAGGTAGAAATCCCGTGAGGAGTTCATGCAAGAGCATCCCGGCTTGAAATATATCGCTACCTACGCCAAGAGTATCACCCTTCATTAATTCTATTGGCGCGTATTTGTAAGTAAATACACGATCTGTGGAACTGCTGCCGGTTGAAATACTTCGACGGGCAGCACCAAAATCTACCAGGATAGGTTTACCATCAGACGTGAGAATGACATTCTCCGGCTTTATGTCGAGATGGAGCAGGTCGGCGGCATGGACTGCGGCCAGCGCCTCCACCAACTCGGCCATGATTTCGCGCACCCGCTCCTCGGACAGGCGGTGCCCCTCCGCTTCGTTCAACTCATCGCGTAGCGAACGTCCGCGCACCAGTTCCATCACCAGGTAGGCGGTACCGTGTTCCTCGAAATGGTTCATCACCCGCACAATGCCCGGATGATTGAGCCGCGCGAGTATTTTCCCCTCACGGGTGAATCGGATGCAATCGCGGATGAACTTCTCAGAATACGGAGTGCGCGCCTTCACCAGTAAACCATCCCGATATACGATTTCTTTAGGGTAAAACTCTTTGATGGCAACCGAGTGTTCGAGTTCGATGTGCATGGCACGATAGGTAATACCAAAGCCTCCACGGCCGAGGGCATAGTCAATCCGATACCGCCCGCCATCCAGCAGTGCTCCTATCGGGAGTGTATCGTATAGTAGTGTTGGAAGGTGTTCACCACATTGCGGGCAAACGGTAATCTCGGCTGACAATCCATCCGCCGAGCATGTCAGGCAGCGCATGGCGAGAACTCCGTGTGAAGAACTGCTCCAATATACGCCAGTATAACCCCGCCTTGCGGTGATGGCAAGGGAACGGCTCGCTTACCCCACACGGTTGCCCCGTCTGAACCGTCGCGTCCCTGGAGAGGGACGCCTGGCCGCATGGCCTCGCAGGGGGGGATTTCAATGCCCGCTTACCCCCACCCGTGCGCCTTTTTTCGCGCCCCGGCATTTCCGGGTATAATACCATCCGTGCGTATCCTCACCCTCTCATCTCGGCATACCGTTCACGCGCGTCGGGGGCACGGCGGTACGGAAGCGATTGCGAGGATTCCGTCATGAGAATATTGCTGTCACCGGTCGAGATCGCTTCACAGTTGTACTATACCGCGCGGGGGCTGGCATTACTGGGACACCAGGTGGAGACGGCGTTTCCGGTCACGCCGTCATTGCTGCATCCCCCGAACCACGCGCTGCATACGGAACCGCGCTGGCGTTACCTGCTTGAGCGCCTGCGCCTGGCCGTCTCAACGCTGGGCCGCTTTGATATCTACCACTATTACAACGGACTCTCGCTGCTGGCGGAACGCTATCGCTTCCTGGATGCCCGCCTGAATGCCGCGCTGGGGAAAAAGGTCGTCGTCGAATACTGCGGCACGGACGTACGGATTGCGTCCTTCGAGCGCCAGCGGAATCCGTATTACGTGGATGGCTACCACGAGACAGCGGCGGATGAAGACCGAAAGCGGCGATGGATGGATCTGTGGGCATCGCTGACGGGTGGGCATGCCATCGTCACCGATTATACGGTCGCTGGTTACATCACGCCGCACTTCTCTCAGGTGCACCTGCTGCGACATCGGCTGGATGTCGAGGCATTTACCCCGGCGTATCCCGCGCCGGAAACCACGACGCCGACAATCGTGCATGCGCCGAGTAATCCCACGGTCAAGGGCACGCCCTATCTCCGCGCCGCCGTCGAGACGTTGAAAAAGCAGGGACTTCAATTCAACTATATTGAACTCGTCGGCGTTCCTCATCGGCAAGTGCTCGAGACTATCGCGAATGCGGATATCGTGGTTGATCAGCTATGCATCGGGTATTATGGCGTCTTTGCCGTCGAAGCGCTGTGCCAGGGCAAGCCTGTAATTTGCTATATGCTGCCGGAAACCGTGCCGACATACCCGCCGGATTTGCCCATCATTCAGGCGAATCCGGACACCATTGCGACCGTGCTCGAGGAATGGCTCACCGCTCCCGGCTCCCGACGGCATCAATGCGGTGTCGCGTCCCGCGCGTATGCTGAACGGACGCACGATTATCGCGCGATCACACGGCAAGTCGCCGATATCTACGCCGCATTGTGACGTCTGGCGCGTCAGGGAAGCCGTGGGGATGGCTGCCCGACGCGAAGCTCATTGTAGTGGGTCGTTCCGTTACACGTTGTACTCCGTCTTAATGCAAGCAACTTGTAGGGAATGCCCCGCCGTGGCATTCCCGAACGTCGTGAACAGGCACTCTTCACCGGAACATATAGTTTGGTAGCGGACTCTACCACGAACCGCTTCGGGAATGCCACGGCGGGGCATTCCCTACCAGCGTTGATACCGACGCCGGTGGCAAGGTACATTGTGACGACCCACTACAGCGCGCATGAGCGACGAGGATAGCCGCGGCATCCTGTTCGGGGTATAATCCTCCCAATTCATGCGGGCGCGGTTTGTCAGCCGCCCACGCCATCGCGTTGTCCGCGCCGCGCCGATGAGCGAATCCCGAACGCCGCGGCGCGGCGCGAGGCGATAAGATGCGGGATAACACCCGCACCAAACTGATGGAGGCGCATGCACGACCAGCAGACGGACAATCCGGCCCTTACTCGCCCCCGGGCGCCGCGCGGCATCCTGCGCGCGGTTGGCCTGGCGTTTGCCGGGCGCGGCGCGGAGGTGGCGCTGGCGACGGTCGTCAATATCATCATCGCCCGCGCGCTGGGACCGAGCGGGCGAGGTGACCTGACCACCGCGCTCACCGCCGCGTTCATTATCTACCTCGTCGCGGAGTTGGGCCTGCGCTCCACCATCACCCGCCTGGTCGCCGCCGGCCGCGCCACCTGGCAGGAAGGCATGGCCACGCTGTCGGCGCTCTACCTGCTGCTCTGCGCGGTGCTGATGCCCGTCGGTGCCTGGGCGCTGGCGCACTATCACCAGGTTGCGTTTCCGACCATCCCGCTGCCCGTGCTCTATATCGCCCTCTTCGCCGTGCCGCTCATCATGTTCGAGGGCAGCGTCGTCGCCGTGCTTGCCGGGCACCAGCGCATTCCGGAGGTTAACGCGCTGCGTGTGCTCGAAAAGGTGTGCGTGCTCATCGGTCTCATCGGCCTGGTGGTCGCGGCGCAAACGGGGTTGATCGGCGCGATGATCGCCAGCGTCAGCGGCTTTGCTGTCGGCATCGCCCTCGGCTTCGCCATGCTGCTGCGGCTGCCGGGTGGGCGCCCGCGGCCGCGGTTCGACCTGCTACCGGAAATCATCCGCTTCAGCGCAATGCTCTATATCAGCAATCTCGCCATGTCGCTGAACTACCGGCTGGACGCGCTGCTGGTCTTCTTTCTGCTGGGCAGCGCCCCTGCCGGCCTGTATGCCATCGCCGTCACGATTGGCGAGATGATGCTCTACCTGCCGGACACGGTTTCCACGGTGCTCTACCCCAGCGTCAGCGGTGACGTCGCCAACGCCACGCCGCGCACCACCGGATTAACGCGCCTGCTCATCGTCCTGCTGATTGTCGGGGCGCTGCTGCTCATCCTGATCGGTCTCCCGCTCATCCGGTTGGCCTTCGGCGACCGTTTCGCGCCCTCCTATCAGGCGATGGTGCTGCTGCTGCCCGGCATGGTGGCAATGGGCCTGGCCCGCGTGCTCGCGGCGGACATCACGGGCCGTGGATACCCGCAGTACGGCGCCATTTCCGCGTGGGTGACCCTCGTCGTCACCGTGCTGTTGGATTTTCTGCTTATCCCGCGCGCGCTGGCGCTGCCCGGCTTTCCTCTGCTGCAGGGACTGGGTTGGGGCATCAATGGTGCCGCCGTCGCCTCCAGCGCAGCGTATACCGTCAGCCTGATCGTCCTCACCATCGCCTATCGCCGACTCACCGGCATTCGCCTGCGCGATCTCTTCCTCCCGCGACTGGCGGAATTCACCGGGATCGCCGGACGCCTGCGCAGCCTCGCAAGCCGCGGACGGCAGCCCGGCGCCACGCAATAGTCAGAACGCAAGGTGTCGTGTATACTTCCGCTATCACGATGTCGTCTTTCGATCCGAAAACCTTCTGGGAAACGCGGCTCGCCGCGCGGTATAACGCCGAAGGCGTCGGCTACATCGGCCTTGGAACGGCGTATAACGGCTGGATGTACCGGGTACGCCGCCGCATCTTCCAGCCGCTGCTCCGCCGGCTGCTCGCGGGCGTTGACGCGCCGGCGGCGCTCGATATCGGCTCCGGCACCGGCTTTTACATCGAGATGCTGCAGGCGCTGGGCGTGACGCGCATCACCGGCCTGGACCTGACGGAGACGGCGGTGGCGCGCCTGCGCGAACGTTTCCCCACCGCGACCTTCCTGCAGTGCGACATCGGTGCGCC
>JAKIYB010000333.1 GCA_022708765.1 Armatimonadota bacterium
AAGCCTCCGCTGGGCGCAGCGCTCAAAAGACGAACACCTTCGCTTGGAGAACACCAACGCGCTCTTCGGCATCGTACAGGGCGGATTCGAAGCCGACCTGCGCCGGGAGAGCGCGGAGACGCTGGTGGCAATGGATTTTCCCGGATATTCCATCGGCGGGCTGTCGGTGGGCGAACCGAAGGAACTGATGTGGGCGATGCTCGACGTCACTACTCCGGCGCTGCCCGTTGACCGCCCACGCTATCTGATGGGCGTGGGCATGCCGGCCGATCTGGTGCGCGGGGTGGCTCTGGGGGTGGATATGTTCGACTGCGTGCTGCCCACGCGCATGGGGCGCAACGGCACCGTCTTTACGTGGGACGGCCGGCTGAACCTGCGCAACGCCCAGTATGAGCGTGACCCCGGCCCGCTCGATCCCGCGTGCCCCTGCGCCATCTGCCGCACCTTCAGCCGCGCCTACCTGCGCCACCTGCTAAAAGCGGGCGAAATCCTGGCCATCCGCTCGCTCACCTATCACAACCTGTCGTTCTACCAGCAACTGGTGGCGCGCATGCATGAGGAAATCACCGCCGGCACATTCTCGGCATGGGCGGACGGCTTCCTCGCGGGATATCGGGAGTGAACGCTAACTCGCGCACGACAGCACCTCGTCCGCCTCTTCCGGAGTGAGATCGCGATGTTCCATGGGGATGCGCTCCGGATTCTTCGTGTCTTCAGGGCGTGTCTTCCAGCGCTGGAGTTGCCAAAACCACTCGTGCGGGCGTCGGCGCACCTCTTCCTGGATGACGTATTGCGCGCGCATAGTGGTGGCCAACAGGTCTCGGCGACGATCGCCCGTTTCCGACACCGTAATGGGCGGATGCACGCGGATACAGTGCGAGCAATCAGGCAGGCGTTCGTCGAAGATCGGGATGAGCGGAGCGCCGGTAGTGAGCGATAGGTAGGCGGCGCCCGTGTAGGTGGCTGCCGGCCGTCCGAAAAACTGCACGAACGCGCCGGGATTCTTCGCGTTCACGTCGCCGAGAATGGCCAGGAAGCGGTTCTCGCGCAGCGTGGTGATACAGCCGCGCACGTCCGACAGCGGCACGATATTCATCCCGTGCGCCTCACGAATGCGCAGGAAGAGATCATTCAGCGTTGGATTCTCCTGGGGACGGGCGATGGCGGTCATCGGATACCCGAACACGGCCAGCGCCGTGCCCCCCATCTCCCAGTTGCCGATATGCCCGGTGAGCAGCACCGCGCCGCGGCCGGCCGCGAGCGCGGCATCCAGATACTTGGCGCCCTCGATGCGCACCAGCCCGCGTATCTCCTCGTGGCTCATATCCGGCAGGCGCAGGAACTCCACAAGGCTGATGCCAAGGTGGTGATAGACGTCCAGCGCCACCTGCAAGCGCTCGCCCGGCGACAATTCGCCCCCGAACGCCAGCGTGATGTCCCGGTACACGCGGTAAAGACGGTGTGGCGTAAGGCGCGGCGTCAGCCAGCCCATCGTGCTCCCCAGCTTGAGCGCCTTCTCGCGGGTGAGATGCGGCACAATCCTGGCCAGCAGATAAAGCATCTGCCTGCCCAGGAAGGAGTCAATGCTATAGCGGAAGCGCGTGAGCGGTGTCAGCATGGTATGTTGTCGTTCAGTATACCCGTTCGAGTGAAGTGTATGCGGTAGAACGGCATGACAAGGGACATTATCCCCTGCTTTCCCTGATTAGACAACCTCTCGCGGGTTTTGTCTCAAGCGTCGGCATCAGCCTTCTGCTCGTCTTTGTCGCCTTCACGCGCCAACCGCTGATGGTACACCGCGGAAATCTCCGCCCCGAGCAAATACACCTGAGCACTGTAGTAGAACCAGAGCATGAGCAGCACGAGACCGCCAAGTGACCCGTAAATAACGGAGAAACGGCCCAGCGCATGCACGACATACCAGCCAAAGAGATGCAGTGTGATGTCCCAGAGCACGGCGGCAAACAGCGCGCCGGGCAGCACCGAACGCAGGGTGACACGGCGGGTGGGCAGCACTTTATACATGACCGCGAAGATCGCCGCCGCCAGCAGGGTGGGGATCAGGAAGCTGACGATGAAATTCGTTAGCAGTGAGAGTTCTCGGACATATATCACCCAGGCGGGCAACGGCAGTTGGGAAAGGACGCGAATACCCTGGGTGAGGCCGATGGCTAACCCGAGCAGCGAGCCAACGATGAGCACGAGCAGCAGCGCCAATCCGCGCCGCGCCCAGTAGCTCCGCCGCCGGCGCGCGCGCCAGGTAAGATTCATGGACGATTCGAGGATGAGGAAGATCTGGCTGCCGGTCCAGAAACCAACGAGTAGTGCGAGCACGATGCTCAACGACCGATTACTCACGAGAGCGCGCACCTGATCGCCCAGCGCGCGGGCGATCTCTGGCCCCCAGGTGACCGCCAGGTTCGTGATGTAAGCTTGCGCGCGGACGACGCCTTCCGGCCCGGGGAAAACGAAATAGGTGGCCAGGGACACCGCGAGCACGAGCAGCGGGACCAGCGAGAGCAGGGTAAAAAAAGTGATCGCCCCGGCGGCAAGGGGCACGCGGTCCTCGCCGAACCGCGTCAACACCTCTCGGGAAAAGTCCAGGAATTCTCGCCAGCGCGTCTGCGCGCTCGGGCGCTTGGGCATCATGCACACCTCCCGCGACGCCGCGCAAGAGACCTTGCGCGGTGTCTGACATCACGCCCGGTTATCGCATCGTGGGACGCGGGAAGCGGAAGCGGACATGATGGACGCCGCCGTCAACGACTTCGGATAAGCTGCCGAGTAGTTCCTGGCGCGCCGCCTGGATTATAACAGGATTTGGCCGCGCGAGGCGAGTATGCGCCGCAGCACCGGTATCCTTGATCTCCACGAGTAAATCACGATTGCCAAGGCGATGGAAACCGACGATCACTGGCAAAGCTGGCGCGTCCGCGTCGCGCGTGTCCTGAATGGCGGCAAGCTGCTCGATGACATAGAGCGCGAGCAGCGCGGTGGAATAGACTGGCAGCGACAGCCGCGCCCCGGTCAGTTCCACGGGGAGGGTGCGGTCATCTTCCGTAGTGAGAGCGCGGTTATCCAGCAGAGCGGCAACCGTCTCCCATACGTCAATCAGGTCGGGGGATTCGTCGGAGAGACGTGCGTGCGCCTCCGTCACCACTGCCAGGCGCTGTCGCGCCCGCGCCGCGGATTCGTCTTGCGCGTCCTCGGCGCGCGCGGCTTCCAGGACGCTGGTGACGAGACCGAGCAATTGGCCAGTGCCATGCGACAGAGTATGCATCACCTCGCCCAGGTGGTCGCTCGCGCGACGCGCGTTCAGATGGATGCGGGCATTGTGGATCGCCGCCGCCGCTTCAGTCGCGATGGCCTGCAGCAACTGCTGGTCGGCGGTGGTAAACTCGCGCGCCGCGCGGGTGAAGACCAGCAGCGTGCCCAGCGTCTCCTCATGCAATTGTATCGGCACCGCTAGTGCGGCAACGAAGTCGTGGTCGCGCGCGAGCTGGCGCAGCAGGGTATCGCGCCCGTCTGTGGCGAGGTTCATGCTGACGACCGGGGCATGCATCTTATACACCGCGCCGATGATGCCGCGCTCGGTGTCCCAGCGCAATGCTCCCGGATCAGCCGGGGTGATGCCCAGCGCCTGCGCCATCTGCTGCGCGCCGGTGCGGGCATCCACGGTGCAGAGCATGGCCGCTGGCGCCTGCAGCGCCTCGCGGGCGACGTGCAGCAGTTCACCGTGTATGACCTGTTCGTCCAGCGTGGCGAAGAACGAGTGGCTAAGCCGGTAGAGCAATTCCATCTGCCGCAGTTGCCGTTCGACTTGCTCCACCAGCAGTGAGTTCTCCATGGCCAGCGCCGCCTGGTTGGCATACGTGGCGAGGAGGGCTGTATCGCGAGCGCTGAAAACGCGGGGCACGGTATCCGCGACCAGGATAATCCCGCGCGCGCGGCCTTTCACCATCATCGGGACGCAGATCCAATCCCGCGGGTGAAGCTCCGCGAGCATGGGAAAGGCGCGCGGCGCCCGCGCGCCGAGATCCCGGCTGGTCACCGACGCCCCGGTTTCCAGCACTTTACGGATGACGGCGTTATGATCGGTGAGCCGGATTCCGGCCAGACACTCGGCGCTGACTCCCACGCTCGTATCCGGAAACACGCGCATGGTACCGTCATCCAGGTGCCAGCCGGCGAGAACGATAGGCATATTCAGCGCCTGGCTGGCGGCCATGCTGATGACGGACAGGATGCGCTGGGGATCGAAGGTACTGGAAATGGCATCGCTGACGTAGTTGATATTCGACATCTGAAAGAGCATGCGTTCGATATTGGCGGATTTTTCGATGCTCTCCACTCCGGCGCCGATCTGCACGGCCATCGTCTGCAGAAACGCCTGCTGCTCCTCGCCCAGTGTTCCCGCGCCGCAGACCACCAGCACGCCGATGAGTCGGTCGCCCGCGCGGATATCCGCCAGCGTGTAGGTCTCAGGAACGCCGTCCGGCAGGCGGCCATCCAGCGCGTCGAGCCAGCCCAGCGCCCCCAGCGCTGGCGCGGCCTCCCGGCGTCGGGCGTCCAGCAGCGCCGTCCCCAGCGCCGTCAACGCGTCATCCGAGCACCGGCGCGTGCCGGAACAGGCGGACAGTGGGTGCGGCGGTTCGCCGACTTCGAGCCAGGCGAAGACCAGGTCGCCGCGCGTCAGCCCTTCCGTCACCTGCACCAGCGATTCCACGAATTCCGCCGGACCGTTCTGCCGGCGCGCGGTCGCCGACACCACCTGGCGAATAGAGGTCTGTAGCAGGCTGACGAGGTGACGCTCGCTCTCGTGAAGCTGCGCGTTGGTAATAGCCGTCGCCACGTGGCTGCCCAGTGCGGACAGCAGGAAGATGTCGTCGTGTGTGAAAAATCCTGTTGGCCGGTGCTGCACGCTCATGATACCCAGACAGCCGTGCGGTACCGGCAGTGGCAGAAAGGCAACCGGACGGCCGCGCAGTGCGGTGGGCCAGCGCGCGTCACTCTCCCCGGCGTCGAGGCTGTAGGCACAGTCCGTCTCCGCCGTCTGACGCAGCAGCGTCAGCAGCGAAGGAGGCAGTTTGGGTACGGCGCTTGGACCGTCTTCGTCAATGCGCATCACCGGCGCCTGCTGGTCTGCGTCCCAGAGCCAGATCGTGGCGGATTCAGCGTCCACCAGTTGCGGCGCCTCCTCGATTGCCCGGTGCAGGATAGCGTCCTGATCATGCAGGCCATTCAATGTCCAGGAGAGCTGGCTCAGGCCACTCAAACGCTCGGTAAAGAGCGGAGGCGCGCTTCCCGCGACGGGAAACGCGGTCAATGCCTCGCTCAACAGCGCCAGCAGCGCGTCGGTTGCGTCGGCAAGGCCTTCCGGCGGGGCGAGTCGTGGCAAGAGCACCTGCGCCAGCGCAAGTTGCGCGGGCAGCGAGGTAAGAATCGCGCAGGGGGTATCATCACAGGGTGGGACAGCCTCACCAGTAAGGAGCGCCGCAAGTCGCGTCAGGAAGGCGTGCGCGCGCTGCT
>JAKIYB010000334.1 GCA_022708765.1 Armatimonadota bacterium
TCTCCAGGAAAACGCGCGGTAAATCGACCGGCCACTGATGAGAAAGCCTTTGACGGCCTCGATTTGGCCATGAAAAACGCATTTACGCCCAGCACCAGCAGCGCGCACGCCAGTAACACGAGCCCCCACACCGGCACCTTTGCTCTGGGAGGCCGTTCCGGGTTTCCGGCGACCTCTGATTTGTCCACCAAATTATCCATCCTTTGACTTGTCCTGCGTTTCCCGCTCCCGCCGGCGCGCATACGATGTCGCCCAGCCGGCCAGCAGCAGGATGACCACCACTACCACAACAAGGATGATGATCTCCGTGCGGTCGAACTGCGGCGGCGGGACGGTCGGTTCCATGCGCGCTCCTTACCGATGGCTGATGGACTTCAGCAGCAAACTTTCCACCAGTCCTTTGAAGAGCTTCTTACCGTCAGTGCCGCCGGTGAGGCGGTCACAGCGGCGCTCGGGGTGCGGCATCAGGCCAAGAACATTGTCGCCCTCGTTGCAGATGCCAGCGATATTTTTCAGCGAGCCGTTCGGATTCGCTTCCGATGTCACTTGGCCGTCGGGCGTGCAATATCGGAATACTACCTGTCCTTCTCCTTCGATGCGCGCCAGCGTCTCGGGATCGGCAAAGAAGCGGCCCTCGCCGTGCGCGATGGGGAAATTCACCACCTGCTTCGTTGTGTAGAAGTGCGTGAAGGGCAGGTCGGTGCGCTCCACGCGTAGCGGCTGCGGCTTGCAGACGAATTTCAGGCAATCGTTGCGGTAGAGCGCGCCGGGCAGCAGACCAGCTTCGGTGAGCACCTGAAATCCGTTACAGATGCCGATGACGTAGCGGCCGATGGCGGCATGGCGCACGATTTCGCCCATCACCGGCGAGAAGCGCGCCACCGCACCGCAGCGCAGGTAGTCGCCATAAGAAAAGCCGCCGGGCAGCACGATGCAATCAATGTCGCTGATATCCGTCTCCTCGTGCCACACGTAGCGCACCTCCTGCCGGGTGACGGCGAGGATGGCATCGTGGCAGTCAGCGTCGCAGTTGGAGCCGGGGAAGATGACCACGCCGAATTTCATGCCGGGCACTCCTTCTCTGCCTCGACGACCTGCACCGCGAACTGCTCGATAATCGGGTTGGCGAGCAATTCGCGGCACATATCCTCCGCCGCCGAGCGCGCGCAACCGGCACAGTTCGCCTCAATCTCCATCGTGATGAACTTGCCGATATGCACGTTGCGCACACCGTCGTGCCCCAACTTCTGGAGCGCGCGCTCAATGGTGGAGCCCTGGGCATCCATCACCGTCGGCTTCAAAGTAATCTCAACCTGCACGTGGAACAGCACGAACGTTCCCCTTTCTGGGAATAGTCTTCAGTTCTTAATTTCGATCGCAGCCATCGTTACCGAAGCGTCAATGGTCAACATCGGCGCACCGCTCGTTGGATTGGTCGTCGTATTTTCCACGGCCCCCAGCATCGTCTGCCCATGCACCGAAATGGCCCAATCGCGTGGCACTACGATTTCAACCCCGCCAAACGCTGCGTGGATATTCAACACCGCGCCTTCCGGCGCCAGCGTCGCATCGCGCAAATTAAGCTTGAGCGCGCCAAATCTCACGTCAAGGCCGCCGTCGCGAAACGCAGTTGATGTATTATGTACTTCCAAGGCGCCGAACGTCACGGTATGTTGCACGGACGCATCACTCGATTCTTTCCGCGATGCACTGTTGATGATGACCGATGCCTTCTGGCGATCACGCGGCAACAGCAACCGAATCCCAATCGCCACCAACGCCACCGCGCCGGCAATCGGCCAGAAGTAGCGCGCGAAATCCGGCAGCAGCCGGCTCAACAACATCAACACGCCGATGACCATCACCAGCAGCGGCCACCAGGGATGCCGCGCATCTTTGATCAGCCATCTCAGCCCCACCACCACGATGAGGAGCGGCCACCAGACGCGCAGGACCGCAGTGAAGTCCGCGATGACACCGAAAACCTGTAGCAGGTACCCCGCGCCGATGACGATGAGCAGTAATCCCAGCAGCACGCGTCCCGACATGATGATCCTCCCGGTGCCCGAACTGCGGCGAGTATCTCCGCGACTCCAGGTTAAATACCCAAACGTTGGTAGAACACCTCAATATGTTTCAAATGGCTGCGCCAGTCGAAAGCGCGGTCAATATCCTCCGGCGCCAGATATCGCGCGAGATCAGGATCGGCTTTCAGTGTATCTATGTAGTAATGCTCCAGCCCTTCAGCCGACAGCTCATCCTGCTGGATCTTCTCCCAGGTGTCCATCGCGTGCTTCTGCACGGTGGTATAGGCGGCGTCTTTATCCATCCCCTTCTTCACCGCCGCCAGCATCACCGCTTCGCTGTTGAAGAGGCCGCCGGTAGCGTAAAGGTTCCGCAACATCCGTTTCTCATAGACGTGCATGCCCTTCACCACGCCGGTGAATTTTTTCAGCATGTAGTCCATCAGGATGCAGGCGTCGGGGATGATTACGCGTTCTACCGAGGAGTGGGCGATGTCGCGCTCGTGCCAGAGCGCCATATTCTCCAGCGCCGGCACCACGTAGCCGCGCATGAGACGAGCCATGCCGCTGACGCGCTCGCTGACGATGGGGTTGCGCTTGTGCGGCATCGCCGACGAACCGCGCTGTCCGGCCTGGAAGGATTCCTCCACCTCCAGGATATCCGTGCGCTGCAGATTGCGCATCTCGGTGGCGAATTGGTCCAGGCTACCGGCGAGTACCGCCAGCGCGGTGAGAAACTGGGCGTGTCGGTCGCGCTGCAGCACCTGGGTGGCGGCCGGCGACGGCGTCAGCCCGAGGTTCTGCGCGACAATCTCCTCGACGCGTGGGTCCACGTTCGCGAAGGTGCCCACCGCGCCGGAGATTTTGCAGGCGGAGATACCCTCTACCGCGCGCTCGAACATGGCGCGGCGACGGCGCAACTCAGCGAGCCAGACGCAGAGCTTCAAGCCGAAGGTGACGGGCTCGGCATGCACACCGTGGCTGCGGCCCATCATGTAGGTCCATTTGTGTTCCTGAGCGCGGGTGATGATCGCTACTTCCAGTTCATCCAGGTCTTTCAGGAGAATCGCGGCGGCGCGCTTCATCAGCAGACAGAGGGCGGTGTCCTCGATATCGTAGGAGGTGACGCCGTAATGCAGCCACTTTTTCTCCTCGCCTAAATGCTCGTAGACGGCGTGCAGAAAAGCGATGAGGTCGTGGCGGGTGCGCTGCTTCGCCTGGCCCTCCGCCTCCTTGCCGGGGGCTTCACCTTCCAGCTCAATGGCGCGCTTGGCATCCACCTTCGCGTTCGCGCGCAGAGCGGTGGCGGCCTCTTTCGGCACTACGCCGAGTTCCGCCCAGGCTTCGGCGATTTGCAGTTCTACTTCCAGCCAGGTATTAAATTTCGCCTGCGGCTCCCAGATGGCGCGCATTTCCGGATAACTATATCGTTCTATCATCGTTAAACTCTCTCACTGACGCAACGACTGCCCACCGCGGCGCCGGCATACGCCGTCGTACCTGGATGGGCAGTAGAGATGACCGGTCTCTCGTGTGTGCCGCTTTCCGCGCGACACACCTACTCTAATGTAATTCTCGCCGGTCAGGCAAGATTCCTTCTTGGAGGAGGGGATTGTTTTACCGGATCCGCATGGCTTCCGGCTACGGCTGATATAAGCCGAACCAGACTTCGCAGTAACCTGTGAAATTCGCCGGACTATCAGCGGTGGTGTCGATATTCACGGTGAGCTTGAGCGTACCTGTCTCCCCGAGTTTCACGATATATGCTCCGGTACTGCTCATGGGAAATATCGTACCCGTATCGCCAATCTTGCCAACAAGCATCCCGTGCTGATACTGCTGTAGCAGCATCGTTGTGGGATAGCTTCCCTGTTTCACTTCAACCGGATCACCCGATGCATTAAAGAATAAGCCTTGCTCGCTGAACAGAACTTGGTAGTCGGCATTTGGCCAGGTGGCGCGGTCATAATTTTTATAATTCCACTTCGCGCTGGTGCGCAGCATAATGATATCGCCTGCTTTACACTCCAAACCGGTGTCATACCAGGCGGCGCCGTCGGCTTCAATGGGCAGCGTCTGCATTGCTTTGAGATCAATGAAGCGGTAGTAAGTTTCCACCACCGGCATCAGCGTGGCGCTTTCATTGCCGGCTGAATCGCCGAACATCGCATTATTCTGCTGGTTGCCTTTGCGGTACGCGGCTTTATTGATGCGCCAGTCAATTGTTGGCTGCGCTAATAATAACGGCTTATCCGCGGGACGGTTTTCCTGATCCCCACACCACCATCCACTCCACACATCAGGGCAAGATGCCGGCGGGGGAGAATCTAGTGCAAACCTGTTCACGATTGAAGACGATACTAAATAGCTCGAACCATAATTGACACTACCATGATTACGCGGTAGCGGAGACGCTTTAACGAGGACCGCCGATCCAGCAACGGTAACTACAGGAATCACCCGTGGTTTTTCTGCTGGATGATTCAGACAGTACGTCATCACCGTATCAGGCGGTGCGTGGATATTCCACAGCCCCTGAAATAAGCCCTTCGGACGTATCGTTACCGGACCCGTGTGCCAGGTTACTGAACCATCAGCGAGATCACCGGCCCCTTCACTTCCCCATACGGGCTCCCCGCCGCCTGAAGTGCCTGCCGTTTTACAGTAATACATCACAGGAGCCACCGTAACATTAAACGGCCCGATCCTATCACCAACAGTGTAACTTGTGTTTGGCTTCCATGCTTTCATTTCGATCAGACCGAGCGCCCAATCGCCTTGCCGTGTGCTGTCAAAAAATACCTGTGCAGCCTCTTCGCTGGTAATCGCAAATGGCTGACCATCCGTCGTAGTGACAAGCCCGTAATAGTTATAACCATAGCTATACGAAGAGGAGGATAAATCACGCGAGGGCGATGGATTCACTGTGGCGGCGAAGCGTGACTCAAAAGGGTCCAGCGGGCACCAGAAGTCGCGTGACGCGAGGCCGGCATTAGCCAGCGCCAGCGCGGAGACACCTTCCTGCGGTACCCCGTGCAGGCCGATCATGCCCGTGGGCGGCGGATACCTAATATAATCTTGCCGATAGGCGGTGACGAGTTGGCTGAGTTGGTGCAAATTGCTCACGCAGGCCGAGCGATTGGCGCTATCAGACGCCGCGCGAGCAATGGGGAAGAGAATACTGGCAAGGATGAGGATAGTGGCGATGACAATGAGCAACTCCAACAGCGTAAAGCCGCGGCGTGCGGTGCGAGCTGTCATCGTCGGCTGATTCATGGCGCCAAAAAACCCTCCCGGGTGAATTATACCACACCGAGCGTTGTTTTAGTCGCGCAGGTGGGCGACGGCCTGACGGAACACCTCGCCGCGATGCTCCATGTTGTGAAACATGTCGAAACTGGCACAGGCGGGGGACATCAGCACAATGCCCTCCGGCTTCGCCAACGCATACCCCAGTTGCACGGCATCCGGCAGTGTCGCCGCCCGATAGATCG
>JAKIYB010000335.1 GCA_022708765.1 Armatimonadota bacterium
TGGTGACGTATTTTACCGGGAAACCGTTGATGACCTGGTAGTGCAGTTGGATGCTCTCCGGTGCCGCGAAAGCCGGCAGCGCCAGTATGATCAGCAGCCAGACCCCTATCCATTTCGCCTTGATGCCGTTCGTCATCCTCACCCTTCGCGTCACTCCCCTCGCGCGGACTGCATTGTACCAAAAATGCGGATTCCAGGGGAGGTGTGATATCCGCCAGACGGCAAGTGGGGGAGTAATCGCCGCGCGATATTTATATATTCCCGGTTCAGCGTTCTCTCATGCGCACCGTGGATTATTTCCATGTCTATCGGCTGATCGGCAGGGGAATTATCCTGCCGCGAAAAAGTATTATATCGGAAAAATGTCGGAAACATGCCGGTAATCTGCCATCGGCATACTGTAAGTGGTTGAGGGAGGGTAGGCCGGTTACCGCATACGCGCGTGACCCCGGCTGCGCCACGCGGCGCCCCCTGCCATCCTCGCCCCGGCTGATCCCGGACATTTGCATTGAGGAGGAACTCCCATGAGCGCCCGTAACGCGCGAAAGGACGCCATCGCGGCTATTGCCGACCTGAAGGCGCCCGAGCCGATGGTAGACTACACGCAGCACCCGGTGACCGAAGTCTTCGGCGCCAATGTTTTCAACGATGCCGTCATGCGCGCCCGCCTGCCGAAAGCGACGTATAAAGCGCTGCGCAGGACGATTGATGAAGGCGCGCCGCTGGACCCCGCGGTGGCTGACGTAGTTGCCAACGCGATGAAAGACTGGGCTATCGAACAGGGCGCGACACACTACACCCACTGGTTTCTGCCATTGACCGGTCTGACCGCCGAGAAGCACGACTCGTTCATCACGCCGACCGCCGACGGCCGCGTGATCGTCGAGTTCTCCGGCAAAGAGCTGATTAAAGGCGAGCCGGACGCCTCGTCTTTTCCGTCCGGCGGCATCCGCGCCACCTTTGAAGCGCGCGGTTACACCGCGTGGGATGTCACCTCGCCGGCCTTCCTGGTAGATGGCGTGAATGGGAAGACGCTGTGCATCCCTACCGCGTTCGTGAGCTACACCGGCGAGGCGCTGGATAAAAAGACCCCGCTGCTGCGCTCCATCGAGGCGCTGAACAAGCAAGCGCTCCGCGCGTTGCGTCTCTTCGGCAACACAACCACGATGAAAGTGCTCTCCACTGTTGGCCCCGAGCAGGAGTATTTCCTGGTGGATCGTCACTTCTATCTGCAGCGCCCGGACCTGATCAACGCTGGCCGCTCGCTCTTCGGCGCGCGCCCGCCCAAGGGACAGGAGATGGAAGACCACTACTTCGGCGCCATCCGCGCCCGCGTGCTGGCCTTTATGATGGAAGCGGAGCTGGAGTTGTATAAGCTGGGCATCCCCGTGAAAACCCGTCATAACGAAGTATCGCCGGCCCAGTTCGAAATCGCGCCGGTTTATGAACACTGCAACCTGAGCACCGACCATAACATGCTGGTGATGGAAACGCTGAAGTCCATCGCCGAGCGCCACGGCTTCGCCTGTCTGCTGCACGAGAAGCCGTTCGCCGGCGTCAACGGCAGCGGCAAGCACGTGAATTGGTCCATGGCTACCTCCTGCGGGCAGAACCTGCTCGATCCGGGCAACACCCCGCACGAGAATGCTCAGTTCCTCTTCTTCCTGACGGCGGTCATCCGTGCCGTCTATATGCACGCGAAACTGCTGCGCGCCTCGGTGGCGCTGGCGGGGAACGATCATCGCCTCGGCGCGAACGAAGCGCCGCCGGCGATTATCTCCATCTTCCTCGGCGCCCAGCTCAGCGAGGTCGTCTCGCAGATCATCGAAGGCCGTTGTGAGCCCGGTCACCACGGTGGCTGCCTGGAAATCGGTGTCTCCACGCTGCCGGCGTTGCCAAAGGATGCCACGGATCGCAACCGCACCTCGCCGTTCGCGTTCACCGGCAATAAGTTCGAGTTCCGCGCGGTCGGCTCCTCGCAGTCCATCGCCCTGCCACTCATCACCATCAACACCATCGTGGCCGAGTCCATTGATTATCTGGTGTCACAGTTGGAGGCGGCAACCTCCGACGGCGCCGAGTTGAACATTGCCCTGCAGGCACTGCTGCAGCATACGCTGGCCGAGTGTCAGGGCGTGCTCTTCGACGGCGACAATTACACCGAGGAGTGGGTAGTGGAAGCGGCGCGCCGCGGCCTGCCCAACCTGAAGAGCGCGGTGGAAGCGCTGCCGGCGCTGGTGGAGCCGGAAACGCTGGCGATGTTCAGCGCCTATGGCGTCTTCACCGAGCGTGAACAGGAGTCCCGCTGTACGGTGATGCTGGAGAACTACATTAAGGCCGTGAATATTGAGGCACAGTTGACGCTGCAGGTGGCGCGGACGATGATCCTCCCCGCCGCGCTGCGCTATCAGCAGGCGGTCGCCCAGACGGTGCTGGCGACGCGCGAGGCGCTGGCGCTGGTGACGGCGGGTGGTGGCGACGCTATGGTGAGTAGTCCCCAGGAAGCGCTGCTGGCTGAAGCCGCCGAGTTAACCGGCAGCCTGAAACTCGCCATTGACGCGCTGGCGGAAGTCCACGGCGTCGCGCACGAGCTGGACAGCGGCGAACTCGCCCATGCTCGCTACTTCCACGATGTCGTCATTCCGGCGATGACGGAAGTGCGCATCAAAGCCGACGCGCTTGAACTGCTGGTAGATGACAACATCTGGCCGCTGCCGAAGTACCGCGAGATGCTGTTTATCTACTGATCCGCCTGGTCAGTCCGGCTGGATACGGTGCGCCCGCCGATGGTGGGCGCACCGTTGTTGTATACCTCAGGGGCAATACTGTAGCATTCAGCTTTCCCCCTCTACTGCTGGGAGCCTGCCCCGAAGCAATCGTGGGAGGGGACTAGGGGATGAGGGATGCGTTGCACCTCGGCCGAAATGCGTTAAAGCAACAGTAGTGATCGCAGCGGGGGAGGAAGACGGGGGATAACGGGCGAAAAGAGTGCGCATGGTGGCAGGCGCGGGTGTCGCGCGGCGCGCTGCCAGTGAAAGGACGGCACGCGCATGTCTCGATCTACCACATCCCACCTCCTACCGGCGAATGGCATTTCACATGGTTGGATTCGGCCGGTGAGTGCTCCTGATACCGGCGTGCTGGTTTACGGACAGGCTGTGGTTCGTTATCTGCGCTTCGGCCAATCCGTGCGCCTGGATCGGCTTGAATTGACGCCGGTGATTGCCGGGCGCTGGGTGCCGGCCGTGCCCACGCATCCGGCGCATCTCACCGTTGCCTCGCTGGATGGCCCCACCGGGCGCTGGCGCACGATTCAGGACGTTGAGCTGCCGCCGGTGCCGGCGATTGCCGGTGCGGGACTGCACCAGGGCATGTCTATCGAGGTGATGGAAGCGCGGCTTCGCGAAGGCTTGGCAGTCACGCACACTCTTCCGCTGGACGGCGTCACGACGGATGTGCTACGCGTGGAGTGTGATCGCGAGCATATGATGTGGCCCAATCACGGGGAATGTAATGGCGCGCCATTCAGCGTTCCGTTTGGCGCGCTGGATTCGCTGGCGGCATTCGGTGACGCGCCCCTCGGTGAATCGCCGCTGCCGGAATATCTGCCGCCGCTGACCGTCGGCACCGTGCGGGCGTCCGCGCCGCTGGGGATGAAGGTAGAAGTACTGCCATGGATGGTGCGATTCGAGAGCAGTGCGCTGTCTATTGGCTTTTCACTGATTCGGCCGGAGATTCTGCATCTGGGGTGGGATGGCGTGGGCGGCAATCGCGCGGAGGAAAATCGCGTCTGCGCGTCGGCGGCACTGTCCCAGGGCGGCATGGGCCTCTATACCGGGTTGAGCGGTCCGCTGCTGCGCACGGCGCGCGGCGATTTTGGTGCTAATCTCTGGACGGGTCATGTCGAGGTGCTTGATAACAAGGTTTGGTACCGTGGGCTACACTGCGGACAGGGCGTGACCATTGATGCTCTTTTCACCGTAGAAGATGAGTCGGTGACACTGGCACTGACCCAGCATGCGGACCGTGAGATACCCGTGCTGGAATTGGAAGCCTGGCGCCTGGCCTGGAACTGCGGTGCGGCGATGACCGCCGCGGCGGCGATATCCACGCGTGCTCCCGGACGCAATGGTGACGTGCTGCTGCCGATGTTTTGGGCCGGCGATGGGAACGGCTGTCTGCGTTGTGAGAAGGTCAACGGTGAGGCATTCCTGCAGGTGGAGAGCTACCGTAACCTGCTAAGCGTGACCGGAGGTATTGTGCCGGGCGTGCGGCCGGCGCCGGAGCACAGTCTGTCTGCCCCCGCCGGCAGCCTGCATTCGACATGGCGATGGTCAGTCGCGGCCTTCGAGCCGGCAAGTGAAACGCCGTCGCCGCTCTCCCCCGCGCTGCACCGGCACTGGGGTTCGGTTTACAGTTGTTTCCGACCTGAATACGGAGGCTTTTCCAACAACGCCGTGTCGGTAAATTGTCACGTCAACCAGCATTGTCCGAACGAAATGGTGGCGTTTACGTCCCAGCCGGAGCGTGGACCCGATCCGCTGTCACTTTATCGCTTCACGCTGGAGCGCGCGCTGATGGGCGGCGGTGGGTATGGATTCTGGCGGAATCTTTATCTCGATTCCGACCCGATTCTGGTGGCGGGCGCGGGACGATGCCATCAAGTTCGCCCGGAGATGGACTGGCTGCATCGTATTGCACCTGGCCTGACGGCGGCCGCAGAGCGCATGCTCGATACCATTGGCGAGGGCGGCATGGTGGTGTGCCGCGACTTGTCCGGTAACAGCGGCTCGTATCGCTGGAGTTCGAACGCTATGGATGTGGTCGGCTTCGGCCACATAGACGCGTATGTGAATGCCTGGAGTTATCGCGGCTTACGCAATGCCGAGTCGCTGCTGCGGGCACTCGGTCAGGTTAAGCTGACCGAGCAATGCTCCGACGCCGCGGCGGCGCTACGCGAAGCGTATCCCCGCTACCTGGTGAATCCCGACACCGGCTGGGTAGCCGGGTGGCGCAGCCGCGATGGCGAATTGCATGACGCCGCGTATCTCTGGGTGAATGGCGTCGCCTGCGCCTTCGGTTTGTTGCCGCCGCCCATAGCGGTGGATGCGCTATGCCGATTGGAAGAACTGCGATATGCCGTCGGCGCGGGGCATGCGCAATTCGGCCTGCCGTTCAATCTCCGGCCTATTCCGGCGGATGACCACATGTTGCCACGTATTCACGGACGCTTTACGCCTACTTTCGAGCATTACACCGATGGTGCCATGGCGCCGTGCTTCGGCATGTATTACTTGCGTGCGCTGGATACCTACGGTCTGCGTGACCGGGCGGAGCCGATTGTCGCCGACCTGGAGCTCGGTTATCAACGTGGTCTTTTTAATGGCGGCGTCGGCAGCGGCGTGGAATTCTACCGTTGGGATGGCGTGCCCACCGGATATGAAGGCAGCTTTGTCGCCAACTGGGTACCGCTGTATGCCATCGCAATCCACCGCGG
>JAKIYB010000336.1 GCA_022708765.1 Armatimonadota bacterium
CATTGCTCCGGCTGCAAGACCTGCATCGCCATGTGCCCGTACAGCGCTATCAGCTTCATTGCCGACCAGCAGGTGGCGCGGGTGAATGAAGCGCTCTGCAAGGGCTGCGGCACCTGCGTGGCGGCCTGCCCGTCCGCCGCGGCGCAGCAGCATCTGTTCACTGACGACCAGATTTTCGATGAAATTGCGGGGGTGCTCAGTTATGTCTGATGGAACCTTTCAGCCGCGGATCGTGGCCTTTTTCTGCAACTGGTGCACCTACACCGCCGCCGACCTGGCGGGCATCTCGCGCATGAGCTACGAAGCGAATGTGCGGGTGGTGCGCCTGATGTGCTCGGGCCGCCTGGACCCGCAGTTCGTAGTGGTGGCGCTGCGCCAGGGCGCGGACGGCGTGCTCATCGGCGGCTGCCATCCCGGCGACTGCCATTATCAGGTGGGTAACCACAAGGCGCTGCGCCGCTTCACGCTGCTGAAGCGCCTGCTGCGGCAGATGGGCATCGAAGACGAGCGCGTGCGCCTGGAGTGGATCGCCGCCTCGGAGGGCGATAAAGTCCAGCGCGTCATCAACGAGATGGTGGCGCAGGTGCGCACCCTTGGGCCGCTGCGGTTGACGGACATTCCCCAGCCGCACGGAGATGTGGTGATAGAGCCGTCGTGCTGCTGCGCCGAACAGACGATGCCGGCGCCGTAACGAAGGGTATTACCTCGTTCTGTCTATGCTCAGTAATTCGGTGACTGCCTCCTTTTTCGGGAGTGGAGCGCAGCGGAACGGACGAAAAAGGCTGGCTGTCACCGAATTACCCCGCGAATTGCCGCTCGGTCTGATGGAACCGAGCGGAACGGACGAAAAAGGGCTGTCACCGAATTACCCTCGGTATCTTGGGGAGAATGTGATGAGCAAACCGAAAGTCGGATTTTACTGGTGCGCCTCCTGCGGCGGCTGCGAGGAAGCGATCGTGGACCTGGCCGCCGATATCCTGGGCGTGGTAGCGGCGGTGGACATCGTCTTCTGGCCCTGCGCGATGGATTTCAAGCGCGAGGACGTGGAAGCGATGGCGGATGGCGAAATGGCCGTCTGCTTCGTGAACGGCGCCGTGCGCACCTCCGAGCAGTTGGAGATGGCCGAGTTGCTGCGCCGCAAGGCCGGGCTTGTCGTCGCCTTCGGGAGCTGCGCGCACACCGGCGGCATCCCCGGGCTGGCGAATCTGTACAGCCGCGAGGGCGTGCTGGCCGCGGCGTACGATACCGCTTTCTCCACCCTCAACCCGGAGGGGATGCGCCCGCAAACGGCATACGCCGCGCCGGAAGGCACGGTAACGCTCCCCGAGCTGCACGAGACGGTGAAGAAGCTGGACCAGGTCATCCCGGTGGATTACTACCTGCCTGGCTGCCCGCCGCCGGTCAAGCTCATCACCGGGGCGCTGGGCGCCATCCTGGAAGGCAAGCTGCCGCCGAAGGGGAGCATTCTGGCGCCGGAGATCGCGCTCTGCAGCGAGTGCCCGCGACGGGATTCCAAGCCGGAAAAGCTGGACTTCACCGAATTCAAGCGCCCGCACCAGATTATCGCCGATCCGGAGTTGTGCCTGCTGGCACAGGGGCTGCTCTGCCTGGGGCCGAGCACGCGCGCCGGCTGCGATGCCGCCTGCATCAAGGGCAACATGCCCTGCACCGGCTGCGGCGGGCCACTGGAAGGCTCGAAAGATTTCGGGGCGAACGCCCTCTCCGCCGCCGCCTCCGCGCTGGAGGCCACCGATGACGCGAGCATCGCCGTCGGGCTGGCCGAGGTGCCGGACCCGGCGGGAGCGTTCTACCGCTACAGCCTGCCGGCGTCGCTGTTATACGCGAAGAAGGGGAACTGACGATGAGCAGCAAGGTGACCATTGATCCCATCACCCGCCTGGAAGGCCACGGCAAAGTGGACATCTTCCTGGATGACAGCGGCAACGTGGAGCGGGCGTATTTTCAGATTCCCGAGCTGCGCGGCTTCGAAAAATTCGCCGAAGGCCGCCCGGCGGAGGACATGCCGCAGATCACCTCGCGCATCTGCGGCGTTTGCCCCACCGCCCACCACATGGCGGCGACAAAAGCGATGGACGCGCTCTATCACGTGGATCCGCCGGCGTCGGCGAAGAAAATCCGCGAGTTGATTTACAGCGCCTTTTTCGTGGAAGACCACGCGCTGCACTTCTTCTTCCTCGGCGGGCCGGACTTCGTGGTCGGTCCCACCGCCCCGAAAGCCGAGCGCAACATCCTCGGCGTGCTGGGCAAAGTGGGGTTGGAGGTCGGCAAAGAGGTGATCGGCCTGCGCAAGCAGATGCGCGATCTCATTTCGCTGGCGGGCGGCAAAGTGGCGCACCCCGTCTTCGGCCTGCCCGGCGGCGTAGCAAAGGCGCTCTCCGCCGAGGATCAGGCGGCGTTCATCGCCGGCGCGAAGCACGCGGTGGAGTTCGGCCTCTTCAGCCTGCAGGTCTTCCGCGACCTGGTACTGACGAACGAAGAATACGTCAACTGGATCACCTCCGACACCTACACCCACCAGACCTACTACATGGGCATGGTGGACGGCAACAACAAGGTGAACTTTTACGATGGCCAGCTTCGCGTGGTAGGACCAGACGGCAGGGAATACGTGAAATTCGCCCCCGCTGACTACCTGCGGCATGTGGCCGAGCATGTGGAGCCGTGGAGTTACATCAAATTCTGCTACCTGAAAGGCATCGGCTGGAAGGGCTTTGAGGACGGCGCCGGCAGCGGCGTCTACGCGGTAGCCCCGCTGGCGCGGCTCAACGCCGCCGACGGCATGGCCACCCCGCGCGCGCAGGAAGCCTACGAGGAATACTTCCAGACGCTGGGCGGCAAGCCGGTGCATCACACGCTGGCGAACCACTGGGCGCGCTTGATCGAGATGCTCTACGCCGCCGAGCGCATGGTAGAGTTGACGGAGGATCCGGAGATCATCAGCCCCACGGTACGCACCTTGCCCATCGCGACCCCGGACGAGGGTATCGGCGTGGTGGAAGCGCCGCGCGGCACGCTCTTCCACCATTATCTGTCGGACGCGCAGGGCCTGGTCACGAAGGCGAACCTTATCGTCGCCACCCAGAACAACGCCGCGCGCATCGCCATGTCGGTGGACAAGTCCGCCCGCGGGCTCATCAAGGCCGGCGAGGTGAACGACGGCATCCTCAACATGGTAGAGATGGCCTTCCGCGCCTACGATCCCTGCCACGGCTGCGCCACCCACGCCCTCCCCGGCCAGATGCCCATCAAGATCAGCATTTACGATCAGCGGCATGAACTGGTGCGGGAAATTCGGCGGGATGGGTAAACTCGTAGAGTGTCCCGTAGCCGGGGTTTACCTCTCCCCCAACCCCTCCCCTATGCGGGGAGGGGAACAGCGGCTCGGATAACCGATGTCGTTTTTATCGTCTGATTACTCCCCCTCCCTTCGTAGGGGAGGGGGCTGAGGGGGGAGGTGAACCCCGGCGGCGGGAGTAAGGACAAGGTATTTACGTATGCCTCCCATCCTCATCCTCGGCCTCGGTAACGACATCATCAGCGATGATGCCGCCGGCCTGCTGGTGGCGCGGATGGTGCGGGAGGAGCTGGCGGGCGTCGCGGACGTGGTGGAGAGCTCGCTCTCCGGTCTGGCGCTGCTCGAACTGCTGCTGGGCTACGAGCGGGTAATCATCGTGGACGCCGAGGGCACCGGTCAGCGCCCCCCCGGCAGCATCACCGAAATTGACCCCGCCGCGCTGGACGCCCTCATCGCCCCCTCGCCCCACTACGCCGGCCTGCCGGAAATGTTCGCCATCGCCGAGCAACTCGGCCTCGACTTCCCCAAGGAAATCCGCATTCTCGCCATCGAAGCCGAAAACCTGAGCGAAATCGGCGGCCCGGTGAGCGAGGCGGTGCGGGTGGCGCTGCCGGAAGCGGCGGCACGGGTGACGGAGATGGCGCGGGGGTGGGCGAGTCAGGATTGAGCGGCCTGCTGCTCTTCGATGAGTCGTTCGATGGCGGCGATGAAGGCGGGAGCCTCGTTTAACAGACGGTTCGCTTCTTCAGCGTCAAGGCGAAATTGAAGCTCATAATCACTGCGTTCCCTGAAGCGGAAAAGCTGTGAATAGAGCGTATTCAACTCAATAGGCACTATCCCCGTATGAACGAAGTGCTGGGCGAATTGACTACGTGTGCCGGCATGGGTAGTCGCATGGAAATTGTTGAGCATCAGCAATGCGCTGACGGAATAAAAGCACGCGTAGTATAGTCGGCTGGCTACTGTGTTGTAGAAACCTGACTGGTATAACAAATCGGCTTCCTGGAGCGCTTCATGCGCGCGTTCCAGACGGTACTGAACCACGGTGCGAATCTCATCGGTCATATGCGGATTCCTTCCCGCTCGATCTCCACATGGTAGGGCACGACAGCCCACTGCGGTGTAGCCCACTCATGGCGGTTATGCACGGCGATACCGATGATCTCCGCCGTATCGAGCTCGACGGCATCTATACTGAGCCACACGCGTTTCTCTAGGTCAAGACTTTCTGGCGCGTCCGTCAGCACCAGCACATCCCAATCCGACTCGGCGTGGGCGGTGCCGCGCGCGCGCGAGCCGTAGAGGATCACCTCAGCGTCCGGGATGATCTCCAATACGGCTTCTTTAATTCGCCGCAGCACCATGCGGTCATGTGGCGTAAAATGCGTTGCGCGTGTCAATGGCACCATCGGTAGTTACCTGAATAGATGATAACACCATTTTTCCCGGAAACCAATCCGCCGGAATGATCGCGATGCGTTGAAGATGCGGCATCCCGGAGGTATACTGACGATAACATCGTATGAAACACCTTTCCACATCCAACGTCCTCCGTCTCCGCGCCGTCATCCACGGCGCGGTGCAAGGCGTCGGCTTTCGCCCCTTTGTCTATCGGCTGGCGGAGGAGCTGTCCCTGGCCGGGTGGGTGAGCAACACCGCCCGGGGCGTGGTGCTGGAGGTGGAGGGAACGCGGGAGGCGCTGGAGGTGTTTCGGGCGCGGCTGGAAGCTAAAGCGCCACCGCACGCGGTGATACAGCATCTGGAAACGATCTGGCTGGATGCCGCCGGGTATGCGGGTTTCGAGATTCGCCACAGTGACGCCGCGGGGGCGAAGACGGCGCTGGTGCTGCCCGACCTGGCGACCTGCGACGCGTGCCGCCGCGAACTCTTCGACCCCGCCGACCGCCGCTACCGCTACCCCTTCATCAACTGCACGCACTGCGGGCCGCGCTATTCCATCATCGAGGCGCTGCCTTACGACCGCCCCAACACCACCATGCGCGACTTCCCGATGTGCCCCGCCTGCCGCGCCGAGTATGACGACCCCCGCGACCGCCGCTTCCACGCCCAGCCCAACGCCTGCCCGGTGTGCGGACCATCGCTCAGCCTGCATGACGGCGAGGGCCGCGAAGTCGCGTGCGACGACGCGGTCGCCTTCGTCCGTGATCGGCTGCG
>JAKIYB010000337.1 GCA_022708765.1 Armatimonadota bacterium
TGTCGCCGTACGCACCACCGATGCGATGGATAAACCGTATGCGCAGGTTAACACCTTGCGTCTCACGGGCGGCGAACCGGGCAAGTGGACGCTGCTGCAGGGCGTCTTCACCTGCACCAGCCCCAACGGCCCCATCCAGCTCTGCAACCCGAGCCGCAACCCGGTCTGGTTCGACGCGCTGACCATTGAGCCGATTGTAGAATAAAGGGAGCCAAAGATCTTTCATCGTCTCCTGGCGGGGCGTAGGGGAGGGGTGGGGGGAAGCCTGCCCCGATGTAATCGGGGAGGTCGCGCGAGCCATGCAGGGAAGTCTCACCGGCCGGAAGATACAGTGCGCGATAATGCATTTTGTCCTCAATCCATGCACCCCTTGCCGAACAAGCGCACACACCGCCGTTCGGCACTAGTGCAAAAACCGTAAAGTTATCGTATAATGAACCGCACGTACGCAGTCATCCGCGGCGCCGCCGCGGATTTTTCCAGTGACAACCCCCAGAGTGAAGGAGTGCGCGATGCCTGAACGACGTATCATCCTGCCGGGCGCGAAGATGCCGACCGCCTGGTACAACATCATGGCGGACATGCCGACTCCGCCGGCGCCGTACCTGCACCCGGCGACGCGGGAGCCGCTGACCCCTGACGCGCTGACGCCCATCTTCCCGATGTCGCTCATCGAGCAGGAAGTCTCCACCCAGCGCTGGGTCGACATGCCCGGCGACGTCGTTGAGGCGCTGCGCCAGTACCGCACCACGCCGCTGCTGCGCGCGCTGCGGCTGGAGAAAGCGCTGGGTACCCCGGCGCGCATCTACTATAAGTACGAAGGCCAGAGCCCGACGGGCAGCCATAAGTCGAACACCGCCATCGCCCAGGCGTACTACAACAAGCAGGCGGGCATCAAGCGGCTGGCGACGGAAACCGGCGCCGGGCAGTGGGGCAGCGCGCTGTCGCTGGCCTGCAACTGGTTCGGCATGGACTGCACCGTCTACATGGTGAAGGTGAGCTTCCACCAGAAGCCCTACCGCAAAACGATGATGCGCATGTGGGGCGCCGAAGTCTTCGCCTCACCGAGCGACAAGACCCACGCGGGCCGCGACATCCTGGCGAAAGACCCCGAATCGCTGGGCAGCCTGGGCGTCGCCATCTCCGAAGCGGTGGAAGACGCCGCCACCCATGACGACACCAACTACTCGCTGGGCTCCGTGCTCAACCACGTGCTGATGCACCAGACGATTATCGGCCTGGAGTGCATCGAGCAATTCGACATGGTCGGCGAGTATCCCGACGTCATCGTCGGCTGCTGCGGCGGCGGATCCAACTTCGGTGGACTCGTCTTCCCCTTCCTCGGCCAGAAGCTGCGCGGCGAAGCGAAGAAGGACACCCGTTACATCGGCGTCGAGCCGGCGGCGTGCCCCACCCTCACCCGCGGCCAGTACCGCTTCGACTACGGCGATGTGGCGCAGACCACCCCGCTGGTACTCATGTATACCCTCGGCCACAACTTCATGCCGGCCGGCATCCACGCGGGCGGCCTGCGCTACCACGGCATGTCCGCGTTGATCAGCCAGTTCGTGAAGGAAGGTCGCATCGAGGCGAGCGCCTATCCGCAGAACCCGGTCTTCCAGGCCGCCGACCTCTTCGCCAAAGCGGAAGGCCTGATTCCCGCCCCGGAGAGCGCGCACGCCGTGAAAGGCGCCATTGACGAAGCCCTGAAAGCCAAAGAAACCGGCGAGGAGAAAGTCATCCTCATCGGCCTCTCCGGCCACGGCTTCCTCGATCTCGGCGCTTACGAAAACTACCTCGACGGCAAACTGGTAGACTTCGCCCTCCCCGAAGATGAACTCTGCCGCGCACTCGGCGAACTGCCGGAAATTGACCTGAAGATGTAGGAACGCGGGCGCCTGATTCCGCGGAAGATACAACCGGGCCGCCTCCAGCGAAGCGGCCCGGTTTTCGCTTAGTGTGTGATTAGATACAGCGGCATGGATACTGATGCTCTTAGATATGTGATTAACGATCTGCTCGGTACCCGGTTGGTCTGCGCGAACCGGTGCGTCCCTGCCGAGGGACGCCTGGCCTCGCAGCCTGCATTCCCCACCATGGCACGATGCATTTGCCAAAGAGCTTCAGTATCAGCCCGTCATCCGCACCCGAACAGCCGCGAAGCCGGCAGCCGGCACCGGCACATGAAGCCGGCCGTCAATCACTGCCGCCGTGCCCGCGGCGGGCTGCACCGCGTCGGGCGCCTCCAGGGTATCGGCGTCTTTCAGGTCGCCGATGAGCAGGTCGGTGCCGTGTATTTCCGCGAAGGCGCCGCCGGCAACGTCAATTTCCACCGTCATGCCTTCGCGTTGCCCGCGATTCACCAGGAAGACCGCCAGCGTATCCCCGTCAAGCGTCGCCGCCGCGTCCAACACCGGCACATCACCATACTGTTTCGTTGCATACGTCGGCGAATGTACCACCGGGCGCAGTGAAATGCCTTTCGCCTGCTGTGAGATCATCAGGAACGGCCAGTAGATCGTCTGCAGCAGCACGCCGTCCGGGCGTGTGAGTACCGGTGCGATGACGTTGACGATCTGCGCCAGACAGGCGACCTTCACCAGGTCGGCGCGCCGCAGGAAAGCCATCAGGTATTGCGCGCAAACGAGCGCGTCTTCCAGGTTATACACCTCTTCCAGTAGCGAGGGGGCTTCCGTCCAGTTGCCGTGGTCGCCGCGCGCGCGGTACCAGACGTTCCACTCGTCGAAGGAGAGGTGGACGCGCTTGGCACTCTTCTTCACCCCGCGCACGTAGGCGAGCAGGCCGGCGTAATCTTCGAGGATGCGGTCTATCTCCACGCCCTCAGCCAGGTAGGATGCGCTGTCGCCATGCCAGTTGCCGCTGTAGCGGTGCGCGGAGATGTAGTCCACGGTGTCCCAGCAGGCCTCCAGCACCGCGCGGTCCCATTCCAGGTAGGTGCCCATCCCCCGGCC
Source organism: Armatimonadota bacterium (assembly GCA_022708765.1). GTDB lineage: Bacteria > Armatimonadota > Hebobacteria > CAIYQO01 > CAIYQO01 > JAKIYB01. The sequence goes on from JAKIYB010000337.1 coordinate 2,973, forward strand.
GGAGGAGCCGCAAGCTACCGTCTCAATGGTCGGGTCCAGCCCCTTCATCAGCGCGGAAGCCATGCGCGCCTGACGGGCATACACCTCCGCCGGCACGTGCCCCGCCTGCCAGGGACCATCCATCTCGTTGCCCAGGCACCACAGCTTGACGCCGTATGGCTCCGGGTGGCCGTTCGCCGCGCGGCGGTCCGCCCAGGAGGTGCCTGTTGGCAGGTTGCAGTATTCCAGCAGGCGCGCGGCATGCTCCGGCGTGCCGGTGCCGATATTCACCGCCAGCATCGGCGCCGTGCGCAACTCCGCGCACCACGCCAGGAACTCGTCGGTGCCGAACTGGTTCGTCTCCACGCTCTTCCAGGCGAAATCCGGCCGGCGCGGACGCGTCTCCTTCGGCCCGATGCCGTCCGCCCAGTCATAGGCACTGACGAAATTCCCGCCGGGGTAGCGCATCACCGAAAAGCCCAGCGGCCGCAGCGCCTCCAGCACGTCCCGCCGGAAGCCCCGGTCATCGCTCAACGGATTACCGGGATCATACACCCCCCCGTACACCGCCCGTCCCAGGTGCTCCAATAACCCGCCAAAGATGCGGCGGTCAATCGTCCCGACATGGTGCTGCGTATCGAGATGCACGGTTGCGCGCATGGAAAGTCCTCCCATTCAGGCAAAATTCGCGCTCTGTCACGGAATGCCTTTCGCTTCCTCCGGCAGGAACTCCCCGCCGCGCGTCAAATATCCTCCATTACCCGGTTGGGGAGGACGCATCATGGTCAATGTGGGCATTATCGGCATGGCGGGCATCGCGGGCGCGCACCTGGGCGGCTATGACAAGTGCGCGGACGCGCGAGTGGTGGCCTGCTGCGACGTGGATCCGGCGAAGGCGGAGCGCGGCGCGGAGCAGGGGGCGCGGGCTTACCTGGATTATCGCGAGTTGCTCGCTGACCCGGAAGTGGACGCCGTGAGCATCTGCCTGCCCACCTTCCTGCACGCCGACGCGACCGTCGCCGCGCTGCGGGCGGGCAAGCACGTGCTCTGCGAGAAGCCGATGGCGCTCACCTCCGCCGACGGCGACCGCATGATTGCCGCCGCCGAGGCGGCCGGCCACGTGCTGATGATCGCCCACTGCATCCGCTTCTGGCCGGAATATCAGGCGTTGAAGACGATTGTGGAAGGCGGCGCCTACGGCGCGGTGCAGTCCGCGCTCTTCACCCGCCTGGGCGGGCTGCCGGCATGGTCGGCCAACGGCTGGATGCGCGACCCCGCTCGCAGCGGCGGTGCCATTCTCGACCTGCATATCCACGACGCCGACTACATCGCCTACCTCTTCGGCATGCCCCGGCGCGTGCGCGCCCGCGGCGTAGAGACGGAATTCGGCATTAACGATCTGCGCGTGGAGTACGACTACGATGATGGCCGCATGATCGCCGCCGAAAGCGCCTGGTATCCCTCCGAGCACTACCCCTTCCAGGCCACCTTCCGCGTCGCGCTGGAGCGCGCGGTCGTGCAGCTTGATGGCCGCCGCCCACTCACCGTCTACCCCACCGCCATGCCCGCCTTCGAGCCCGTGCTGCCTCCCGGCGACGGCTACGCGAACGAAATCGCCGACTTCATCCGCTGCATCACCCGCGGCGCCTGTCCCTCAGTCGCCCCCGCCGCTTCCTCCCGCGACAGCCTCCGCCTCATTGAAGCCGAAGCCGCCGCGGTGCGCACCGGCGAAGCCGTGCCGGTAACCGCCGGCGCGGCGACGTAAAGATTCAGTTGGGCGGGCGATTGAGCCTGCCGTGAAACATTCGTGCCACCTTCAAAAATGCCGGTAAAAGGGGAACCGTTGACGCCTGGCCCCGAGTGTTGCTCAGTAATTCGGTGACTGCCTCCTTTTTCGGAAGTGCAGCGCAGCGGAACGGACGAATAAAGGCTGGCTGTCACCGAATTACCCCGCGAATGCCTTCCCAAGCGATCCGTCCACTGGTCGCACGCAGGAAAATATCCTGTCCATCCCGCCATCCTGTGCATGACCTCATCATCAAACGTCGCACCCCCCTCATCATCTTCCGCCCAACGCGGGGGGATGCTATAATGATGTGCCGCGGCGCCCCCGGCGCCGATGCGAGTCAAACCTATGGACATGATGGATCAATATACCCTGGAACGATGGCGCGAGCTGGAGCAAATGCAGCAGGAGGACGCGCGCGCTCGCGAGGAGGAAGCCGATCTCAACGCGGAAACGGCCTACCTGCGCGTGCGGCTGGCCGACTCCTACATGCGAAACGGCAAAGTCTCCCGCGCCATCGCCGAATATAAACGCGCGATCAAGCTGGATCGCCACAACGGGCTCTTCCACACCCGGCTGGCCGACGCCTACGTGGCGGCGGACGATATTCCGACGGCCATGAACACCTATCAGAAGGCCATCGAGATGGACCCCGCGCTGGCCGACCCGCACTCCAGCCTGGGTGACCTGTACCTGCGCTATGGCATGATG
>JAKIYB010000338.1 GCA_022708765.1 Armatimonadota bacterium
TGGTCTTTGCTTCCGCCCGGAGGATGTCGCGGCATGCTCGAACTGGTCATCTGGATATTGCGCTTCGTTATGATCGGCATTCTGCTGCTGCTGCTGCTCGTGCTCATCCTGACGCTGCGCGCGGATCTGCGCGCCGCCGGCCACCCGGCAGCCGCCGCGCCTGACTCGAAGCCGGAGACGCCGCGCAAGCCTGCCCCCGGCCGCCGCGTGAGCACGCTGGCGTATCAGGCCGGTCCATTGCCGACCACCGGCCGCGAGTTCCCCCTCGTCGGCGCGCTCACCATTGGCCGCGACCCGGACTGCCAGATCGTCATCCCCAACCCCACCGTCTCCAAACATCACGCGCGCCTCTACGCACAGGCCGGCGACTGGTTCGTGGAAGACACCGGCAGCACGAACGGCACGCTGCTGAACGACGAACCGCTGCTGGCGCCCACCCGGGTAAAAACCGGCGACCGGTTGAGTATTGGCGAAACGCGCTTCGAGCTGCGCTGATCATAACCTCCCCTGACCGCCAGTGTGTCGCGCCGGTATGACAATCCCCGGAATCCCCTTCCCGAAACGGGGCAAACATCGCTCACATACCAGGGGAGCAATTTGACACTCAGCCCTTAATGCTTTATTGTTATGGGGAATATTTTCTGTTCGCAAAGGTTCGTGAATGAAGCTCGCAGACGCCCAACGGATTGACGAAGAATGCCTGTTCACCCTCTACACCCGCACGCCGCTGATGGTGACGCGGGGCGAGGGCATGTATGTCTGGGATGATGAGGAACGCCGCTACCTGGATTTCTGCAGTGGCGGGCGCGCGGTGAATGCCCTCGGTCACTGCCATCCGCGCGTGACGGCGGCGATTCGCGAACAGGCGGGCCTGCTCATTCACTCCTCAAACGACTACTACACCGAGCCACAGGCGAAGCTGGCGCGACTGCTGACCAGTCACTGTGCCTGCCCGCGTGTCTTCCTCTGCAACAGCGGCGGCGAGGCGAATGAGGCGGCCATTAAACTCGCCCGCAAGCATGGCAAGCGCGATAACGTCGCGCGGGTGGAAGTCGTCACCGCGTTGAAGTCCTTCCACGGGCGCACTTTCGCCGCCATGACCGCCACTGGCCAGCCGAAATACCAACAGGGCTTCGACCCGCTGGTGCCGGGCTTCTCGCACGTGCCGTATAACGACCTGGCCGCCATGGACGACGCCGTTAGCGATCGCACCTGCGCGGTCATGCTGGAGCCGGTACTCGGCGAGAGCGGCGTCTACCCCGCGACGCCGGAATACCTGGCAGGCGTGCGGCGGCTGTGCGACGAGCGCGGCGCGGTGCTCATCCTCGACGAGGTGCAGACCGGCCTTGGCCGCACGGGCACGCTCTTCGCCTATCAGCAGTACGGCATCGAGCCGGACATTCTCACGCTGTCGAAAGCGCTGGGCGGCGGCACGCCCGTCGGCGCGATGCTCGCGAAAGAGACTGTCGCTTCCGCCTTCCAGCGGGGCGATCACGCCACCACCTTCGGCGGCTCGGCGCTGGTAGCCGCCGCGGCATATGCCGCCATCAGCACCATCATCGAAGAGGATCTGCCGGCAAAGGCGGCCGCCATTGGCGCATACCTGCGCGACGGCCTTGCGGCGCTGCGGGCGCGGCACGCGCTCGTCACCGATTTCCGGGTGATGGGCTGCATGGCGGCGGTAGACCTTGGCGCGCCGGTGGCCGCCGAGGTAAAAAATCGCGCGCAAGACGCCGGGTTATTGATTCTTACCGTCGGCGACGGCATGCTGCGGCTGCTGCCCGCCCTGATTTGCACGCCCGCGCAGGTGGATGACGCGCTGGCGATCCTTGACCGGATTTTGGAGGCAATACCGACCGCGGCACTTGCATAACAGCCGTGGCCTTGCGTGACGTGGACAATCCAGACCATGCATGGTTGTTGGGCGGACCAGATTCTTCATATATAGGTGATACCGATGATCCCACAGAAGCCGCCAAAAACGCCAGGACCGCTGGGGCCGGATGGCTTGCCGGAAAAACAAGAAGGCGAGCAGCTCGTCATTGAGCGCAGCAGCGACCCATTACAGCTCCTGTCGAACATCCTGGAAGTCTCAGGCATTCTCGCCAGCCAGTGGGGAGAGGAAACCTTCCTGCATCTGCGCGTGGCCGCGCTGTGGGCGCGTATTGGTAAAAAGCAACAGGCGATCGAATACCTTTCCATGCTTGCGTCGGCGCACGCCGCGGATGCCTTCAACCTCGGACAGGACGGCGTCAAATTCCGCATTGATCTGATGCGCTACTTCCTCACGCAGATCGGCGTGGACGAAGCGAGCGTGCCGCTCATCGTCGCCCGCAAGGCCGACAATACCAGCAAAATGCCCGCCTGGCTGCGCAAAGGCGTCTCGCGCATTCTCCCCGGTCTGGACTCCACCGCCAGCCTCCTGAACTCCGATGAGGAGCAGGCGGTGCGCGACATCGTGCGCCCGCCGATGAGCTGGCTGGAGCAGATTTACCTCACGCCGTTGCCCGGCGATTGCCGCGGGGTGCTGGCACAGCAGTTGCAGGCTATCAGCGAATACGGCGAACCGCATGACGTCGAGCAGCGCATCTATCAGTTGTTCGACCACGCGCGCATGTGGCACGAGCGGCAGTCCGATACCCCCATCTGGGTGCACGACCTTGACGATATCGGCCCGCGCGTCGTCTACCTGGCGGTGACCATCAGCCGGCCGGACGCCATTATCGCCTATCTGGAGCGCTGCATTGACGCGCTCAACGAACGTCCGCTGGCGCTGATGCCGAACGTGGGCACCGCCGTCGGCGGACTGGCCTACTGCGCCAAACAGCTTCGCCGCGACGATCTGTTGCACCGCGCGCTGGACGTGCTGCCGCGCTTCCCGGAACACGAACGCTGCATCGCGGCGTTGACGCTGGTGGAGGTGCTGGTGGAGCGGAGCCGCTAGTCCGCGTCCCCCGCCGCGCCCGCGGCTTCCAGCCATGTCCGCAGGCGTTCGGCACGTTTGGTATCGTCGTCGGGGAGTTGCAGCGGTCGGCCGCGGCCGTCGAGGAGGATGCCCACCACGCCACCAGTGATGGCGCGCTCGATGACCTTGCCTTTCCCCTCGCCCAGGTCAAGGCCGCGAGCGGGGCGGACGGTGAGGCGGGCTTTCGCATCGCGCGCGAGCGGCAGGCGGTGCAGTTCGCCACCGCGCACCGTCACCTCCACCGGGTTGCCGTCCGCCGGCTCCACGCGCACCGTCATCACGTCCTCGCCGTCCGTCACCGGCCCCAGCGGCGCGATGACCGGTCCCAGCGGGATGAGGCAGTCTCGGCGGAAGACCTGGCGAGCGATGTCAGGGTACTGCTGCGACAGCACGCCGAGCTGCGGCATCATGAAGATGGAATCCACCGCCAGCATGGTGACGCCGACGGGCAGAAAGGCATCCACCATCATCAGCGCGGCCTGGTGGCGGCGCGGCGCATGGGACAGCACGCCGCCGCTGCCGATGATGAGGCCGAGATCGAATAGATTTACCTGTGTGCCGCCCGCCTCGCTCTGCGCCAGCGCCGCGCCGATATCGCGCTGCTGCTGCACGCCCTTCAGCCCGGTCGCTAGCTCTTGATGGTGAATGAAGGCGAGGCGCAGTGCCTCGCGCGCCACCGCCTGCTCGACCAGCAGGTCCTCCGTCGTCTGCGGGATGGTGGTGGGGCGGATCATCTTATTGCGCAGGCGGTTACGCAGGGTAAAATCGTTCATTGTCATCGGTACCCAGCGCTTGATGTTCGCCGTGCCCGCCTCCGCCAGCACGTTGCAGACGCTGTAGCTCATGCCAAGGTTCGCGCTTACCGTGCGCACGAATTCGCCGCCGAAGACGGAGAAGACATCGGTGGTGGCGCCGCCGATATCCACCGCCAGCACGCCCGCGCCTTCCTCCTCCGCCACCGCCTGCACCATCAACCCCACGGCGTGTGGCGTCGGCATCACCGGCGCGCTTACCCAGGTGAGGAGCTTATCATACCCCGGTGCCTGCGCCATCACGTGCCGCAGGAACAGCTCGTGGATGGCGTGGCGGGCGGGGCCGAGGTTTTCGCGCTCCAGCACCGGGCGCAGGTTATCCACGAATTCCAGCTCCACCAGTTCACCGAGAATTCCGGCAACGCCGTCGCGAGCGGCCACGTTCCCGGCATAGACCACCGGCAGGCGGTAGCTTTTCCCCAGCCGCGGGCGCGGGTCGGCCGCGCGCAGCGTCTCCGCCAGATCCAGCAGGTGCTGGGTAGTGCCGCCGTCAGTGCCGCCGGACATGAGAATCATGTCCGGACGAATGCCGCGGATGCGCTCTACGCGCTGGTACTCTCGCCGGCCGTCATCTACCGCCAGCACGTCAATGACGATGGCGCCCGCGCCCAGCGCCGCCCGCTGCGCGCTCTCCGCCGTCATGTTCTTCATCACCCCGGCCACCAGCATCTGCAGGCCGCCGCCAGCGCTGCTGGTGGACAGGTAGATATCCATCCCGTCCTGGTCAGACGCGCGGGGCAGCGCCGGCTTCCCCCCTCGCGTGAAGGCGCGGCCGGTCAGATCTTCCAGTTCGTTCAGCGCGTTCAGCACGCCTACGGTCACGTCGTCGAAGGGCGCTTCCACGGTGGTGGGCGCCTCGCCGCGCGCGACCAGCCGATACGTTTCCCCATCGCCTTCAATGAGGATCGCCTTCGTCGTCGTGCTGCCGCAATCGGTGGCAATAATCGTTTGTACTGGTTCGGGCATCGGTATCCTGTATCTGTGAGCAGACTCGTAGATTTCCGTACCTAACGATACCATAAATGGCGTGCCGGGCAAACAGCGGAAGGCCGACGCCGACAGGATTTCCCGGGCGCGGTGTGGAATGGATGTAACGGGGAGCGTGAGGATGGTCGTATTAACACAACTCGGACGGTTAGTGGGCTTATTCGCGCTGGCCTTTTTCCTCATCGGCTTCGTCCACTCGTCGCTCTATATGTATATGATCGCGCTCTTCTGCCTGGCGGCGCTGGTCGCGGGAGGCGTCTTCGCCTGGCAGGCTACCCGCGGCCTGCGCTGTCGGCGCGAGTTGCCTGGCGCCGTCACCTTCAGCGGCGATCCACTGGAGAGTCACCTGCATCTCATCGAGCGCCGCCGCCGCTGGCGCATTCTGGAAGTCTTCGACCATCTGATCAACCAGACCACCGGTCTGGAGCGTCATCGAAAAATGTCGGTGCTGATGGAAGGGAATCAGGAGCGCGTGCTCGTCTCCGGCGCCCGCGAGCCACTGCGGGTGACGATGGACGGCGCCCGCGAAGTGGTAGTGCGCGATGCGCTGCGCTTCCCGCGCCGGGGGCTGTATCGCATCGGCCCGCTCACCGTGCATGCGTATGATCCGCTGGGGCTGGTCTTCCTGCCCACCACACTGCCGGGCCAG
>JAKIYB010000339.1 GCA_022708765.1 Armatimonadota bacterium
GGACAACATCTCCAGCTTCGTGCGCCATGTCGGTGAACACGTGCATCCGCGCGGGCAGGAAACATCCGCCGCCGTCTTCTGCGTGCTGCCGCTGTCCTACAACGAACAGGCGCAGGACTGGCCGCTATGGCTGCGCGAGGGCTGGCTCGACCTCGCCATCCCGATGACCTACAGCACCATCCCGCGCGAGACCCACCTCTACACCCTCAACCACGCCGCCTGCGCCGCCGACGCCGGCCGCGGCGAGATGTGGGAAGGCATCTACGTGGATCCCTGCGACGACGCGCTCTTCGAGGAGATTGCTACCGAAGCCATGTCCTGCGGCGCGCAGGGCCTTACCGTCTTCCAGTACCACGCACTGACGGACGAGAAATTCGCCCGCCTGCACGCGGGCTTGGCGGCGGGGAAGGCGGCGCGGATATAAGCGTCCATCATGTTGACAGCCTCCCGCCCATGGTGCGACACTAGCGGTGTCGGAGGGACACATGGGCTTCAAGGTCTATTCGCGGACGCTGGTGGAAGAAGTGGGGGACGTGCTGTGCCGGGTGGAGCCGGCGGAGGTGGAACGGCTGGTGTGGGCGATCATCAACACCCGGCGGCTCTTCCTGGTTGGGCGCGGGCGGTCGGGGCACATGATGAACGCCTTCGCCATCCGCCTCACCCACCTGGACATCCACTGCCACGTGGTGGGGGAATCCACCACCCCCGGCCTGCAGCCCGATGACCTGCTGCTGGTGGGCTCCGGCTCCGGCGAGACGGTCACCGCCGTGCTCACCGCCAACGCCGCCCACGCCGCCGGCGGCAAAGTCGCCGTGCTCACCAGCCGCCGTGAATCCACCCTTGGGAGACTCGCCGACCTCCGCGTGGTCATCCCCGCCCCCGTGCGCGAGCAGAGCGTGGACGAACCCGTCACCACCATCCAGCCGATGGGATCGCTCTTCGAGCAATCGCTGTTGCTCCTCCTCGATACCATCGTCCTCATGCTGAAAGACCGCCTGCGCCAGGACGACGCGACGATGATGGCGCGGCACTCGAATCTGGAGTAGGGGATAGGGGACAGGGGTTAGTACTACTACCGCACATCACTTGCTCCACCCCCTGAAGGAGGTGGCGAACCAATGCAAGCACGCCGAAGCGCGCTCACTGGTCTCCGTGCTCAGGGCGCTTCAGCGTCCTTGACAACGTTAGCACCCTCCTTTCAGGGGGGTGCAGAGGACGGAATACGGTAGTAGTATTAGGAGAGTGCAAATTCACAATTTTCAATTGTCAATTTGCATTTTTCAATTCTCCACGTCCTTCCCCGTGATCCCGCCCACCGTCCAGTTCGGGTCTTTGTCGCCGAGGGCGGAGAGGTTGAGCTGCTCCTGGCGGACGAGGGCGACGTGGCCGTCCACGAAAGCGGCGAGGTGGGCGCCGGTGGGCTGCCACATGGTGCGGGCGGGGGCGTCGTGGTTGGAGGTCCACTCGTAGAGGAGGATCTTCTTGTCGGGATACGTGACGTCGCCCAGCGCCTGAGCTTTCGGCGTCGTACCGCAGGTGTGGTAGGCCTGCAGCGTGGGGGTGGGCATGCTGGCGGCGCCGGCGCTGATGTCCTCCGGGCGCTGGTAAAAGCTCTGCAGGTAGGCGAACGAGGTGGAGTCATACTTCACCCGCGCGCTGCCGTCCGCCGGGCACCAGTAGGTTTTGCGGCTCTGCACGTAGGGGTCAATGACCGGCCGCCAACTGCGTCCCATCCACAGCATGGTGTCGCCGGTGCAGGGAAACTGCTCCTGGTAATCGTTCACATACATCATGAACGCCAGGTTGAGCTGGCGCAGGTTATTGATGCAGGTTGCGCGCACCCCCGCCTTGCGCGCCTGCATCAGCACGGGGAAAAGAATCGCCGACAGCACCAGCATAATCCCGATGACCACCAGCAATTCGATCAGTGTAAATCCACGGTGCATAGACCGCTCCTTTCGTTAGCGGCTCATTGTAGCGGAGCGGCACTTATCGGTCAATAAGGAGCGGTTTAGTCGGAATTGAATGGGAACGCATTATTACGCGGGCATCAAAATACCCCCTGCGGGGCCTTACGGCCAGGCGTCTCTCTGCGGGGACGCGACGGAATAATGGTGCTGACTACCTGTAGTGGGTCGTGACGTTGGTGCTTGTTCATCGTATCCGTTCAATCGTCTGGTAGGGAATGTCCCACCGTGGCATTCCCGAAGCGATGCGCTGTTGAATCCGCCCCGAGAGATACCGGGCGATACAGTCTGCCTACTCGTAACGCAGGGAATGCCACGGCGGGACATTCCCTACCAGCGTCGACACCGATGGTGCAGGCAAGGTACATCGTGACGACCCACTACAATTACCTTTTACTGATTACTCCTCACTGCCTCACTGATTACTTCCGGCACCGCTATGGTATAATCCCGACGCGGGGGAGCCGGTGGGGGAACAGACACAGCGAAAACGGGTGAAGAAGCGGAAGCTGCATGGGTGGCGGGTGCTGCTGGCGGTGCTGGCGCTGGGGGTGCTGTACCTTGGCGCGCTGGTGGTGCAGGTGGTGCGCTATGGGGGGCAGGCGGAGCCGTGGGGCGACGTGATTCTCGTGCTGGGCGCCTCGCAGGCGGACGGGCGGCCTCGGCCGGTGCTACGGGCGCGGCTGCGGCACGCGATTGACCTGTATCATGCCGGGGCGGCGCCGGTGCTGCTCTTCACCGGGGGGCGACGGCCGGGCGACCGCTTCACTGAGGCGGAGACGGGCCGGCGCTACGCGCTGGAGCATGGCGTGCCGGAGGCGGCCATCCTGCTGGAGAACGCCGGGCGCACCACCTGGCAGGAGATGCAGGCGGGGGCCGATATCATGCGTCGCCACGGTTTGCGCCGCGCCATCCTCGTCAGCGATCCCTATCACGGCTTCCGCCTGCACCGCATGGCGACGGACCTGCGCCTGCCTGCCGTTTTCAGCCCCACGCCGTATACCGCCATCCAGAGCCTGGAGAAGAAGGCGCGCTTCGTGGTGCGCGAGGTGGGCGCGTATGCGGTGTATCGGCTGCTTGGGATTTGACCCCGAATGTCCCCTCACGTCTTTCACCAGCGCATCGGTCGGTGTTGTCGCTACAGCGCTTCCAGCTCGATGAGCCGCACCATGCCGGGCTGCAGGGTCATGGTATACTCGAACTGGCCGCCGGTGACGGTGACGGCGCGGCCGGCGCGCCCGGGTTCGACGGCGTGGAGAGCGGCGAGCTGGTCGGCGGTGGGGCGGTCGGGTTTACCCATCTCCTCCCAGAGCGCAACGGGGTTGCCGTGGTCGGCGTCAATGGCGTGTTCGGTGAGGCGGTAGTCGCCGTTGGGCAGCGGGATGATGGCGGTGACAGGTTCCGCGCGGGGCGACTCCACCGGCGGCTGCGCGAAATGCCAGAGCAACAGTTGTACGCCGCTGTCCGTGCGGGTGGTGAGGGCGCCGGCGCCGGCCGGGGCGTTCACCGCCGTCGTCTCCAGGCGCTCAATGCCCAGACGGCGCAGCAGGCTGAAGGCGTGCCAGCTCGGTTTGCGCACGCCATGCACGGTGAGCAAACCAAAACCGCCGTGGAATTCGCTGAACGGGTAGCCGCCCTCCTGGAAGATGTCGGAGACGGTCCAGTAGGAGAAGGTGTCCAGGCAGCCCGCCACTTCGCTGATGCCCTGGCAGACATAGGCCGCGCCGTGGGTGCCGTCGTGGGTAGCGTCGCGGCAGCTCGGCGAGGAGTTCCACTCGGTGACGTGAATCTCCACGTCGGGGAAGGCGGACTCGCGCACCAGCGCGTAGTTGCGGCCCGCGGCCTCGCGCCAGAAACCGGGCCCTTTGAAGGTCATCGGTTCGCCGCCCACCACGTAGCCCTCGTCGGTGGGGTAGCCGTGGTAGCTGACGAAATCAATGGGGGTGTTCGTCTCCGCGCAGTGGTCGAGGATCTCCTTCACCCACTCCGCGCCGGCGCTGGCCGGGCCGCCCACCTTCAGCGCGCTGTCCACCGACTTGATGGCCGCCGCCGCCGCATCGTAGAGATCCCAGTACTCCTGCTGGTTGCCGCTCCAGAAGCCGATATTCGCCTCGTTCCACACCTCAAAGTACCATTGCCGCACTTCCGCCAGCCCGTAGCGGTCCACACAGTGGCGGGATGAGCTCCTCCCAGCGGCGGTAGTCGCGCGGCGGCGCGGTACAGCCCTGCCAGTGGAAGATGTAGGTGCCCGCGCGCGCCAGCGCTTCCGGCATGAAGCTCAGCTCCACGAAGGGCCGCATGCCCATGCCAATGAGTGGATCGTAGCAGCGGTCCACGCCGTCGAAGCGGTAGTAAGCGTTGGCGAGATCGTCCTCAAAGTAGACGAGGTTGGTATCGCACAGCACCCCGTGATGGCGGATGAACGACGTGCCGAACGCCTCGCGCGCCCGCCGGTAATGCGCCTGCAAATCCGCCCGCGCCGGGTAATGCGCCCCCTCGGAGCCAAGGACCGGCTCCCAGAAATGCGGGAAATCGGTGATGACGGACGGGTTGACGGTGATTTGCATGCGAACCTCCCCTGGCGTTTCCTTCGTACTCGAAAAGTCATCCATGACAACCTTATCCTGGTTCCTCATCGTAATGCTTTGAAATTCCCAGATGAAAGACATCGCCGTTCTTATCGTAAATGAACAGTTCGACTTTGATGGCGTCGTATTCCCATCTGGTTGATGGGTAGCCGCGAGAAGCGCGGTAGTCTATTGAACAGGTCGGTGCGCCCAATATATCTATGAGATACGCTCTGGTCTCGTCGTAAGTTTTCCGGGGATTATCGACGTCAAGGAAAGCAACAGGATACACGGCCATGTATTTGAAAATGCGATCCTGATAAATCTCCTGCCCATACACAGCGACATCATGGAATTCTGCCTGCAGGATACTTTTCTGACCACCAAGGCAGTGATGATCTCGCCAGGCATATAATACTCTTCCAGGTGATGAAACATGCACTTCCGGTGCCGCGATCTCACGCAATTGCTCCCGTGGGGTTCCCCATGGAATCAATACCTGAATGTCCTCCAGAAAAATGCCTTCATCCAGACGGAATGGCAATGCCATGGCATTCCCTCGTATTATCAATTTTCGGGCGGGCGAGTGTCCTCACGAGCCGACTCCGGATGGAAGTGATGGTGTGTCGTGATTAAACTATAGGTAGCCCGCGCCCGGAGTCTACCCCGATTGCTTCGGGGTAGACTCCGGGCGCGGACTACCTCACAGGTCGAATACGACTGATGTCATCTCCTCCCAGAGTCGGCTCGTGAGGACACTCGCCCGCCCATATCGTGCGAAAATCGCTACCCGGTACTTTCCGTAGAATAATCACCCAGTCCTGCTCATCAAGCGCCGGCGTTGTGCTGTCCGTCTCACCAAACTCCCCGGTGCGGGG
>JAKIYB010000033.1:0-10209 GCA_022708765.1 Armatimonadota bacterium
ACAATACCCCGTGCTTGCGCATTTCCGCCATACCGCCAGGCGAGAGCAGCAGGCACCAGTTGATAGCGAAGCCGCAGTAGATGAGGTGGTTGATCCCGTCCGCCTTGCACAGCGCGAAGAGCTGGTGCGCGTTCTCCGCCACCCCCTCCTCGCCACTCGGACGGGCATGCGAATCGAAGTCCAGCACGGCGAAGGCCCGTTCAATATCCGGTTGATTGTGCTGGCCACAGCCCGCTTCTTCCACACGAAAGCGCCGTAGCGCCTCCAGTGCGGGATCAGCGGTGATCTGTTCGGGCGGGGGTGGGGGAGAGCCCGCCAGCGCTGTCGCTCGCTGATAGCCGGGCAGATGCTGGTAGTATTGTCCGCTCCCCACCACGTGATACAGCGTCATTCCGGCATCTCGTACCCTACTCAACAGTGGCGGAAAAACCGTGCGAGCGATTTCCACCGCGCGCGGCAGGTATTCGACCGCGCGATACCATCCCGGATATGCCGCTTGCGTGCCGCCGTCCCAGGCGTGCATCACCACTACCGCCGTGTGCTCGAACGACAGGCTAATCTCCGCTTCCTGCCATCCCTGATAGCCCTCTGCCGGCACATCGAGGGTGTAATCGGCATCAAATTGCCGGTAATACTGCGCGGGGACGGTAAAAGTAGGCATCACATACCTCTAGCGTAGCGCCTGGCACAAGGATTCCATCCCGCTTACCCGAAATATCATGGAAAGTGCGGGGTAGCGGAACGGTTCATGCGCATGATATACTGCGAACGTTCACCCGTCAATACGGAGACCCTTGGAGCGTGTCCCGATACAATCGGGGCGCACGAGTACTGGGACCGCGGAGTTACAGTCCGCACAAGCATGGGAGCCAACGATGACCCTGTCATATTTCGACGCCTTCACCTGTCTGGGGCCGCGAGCGCAGAAACATCCTGCGTATCGTTGGAAATTAGACGACATCCGAGACGAGATGCATCACTGTTCCATTGCTGGCGCACTGGTGATGAGCCACCAGAGCATCATCTATGACCCGATGTGGGCGAACAGGCGTCTGTCCGAAGCGCTGGCGCCCTATCCGAATCTGTACCCCATCTGGAATCTCTTGCCCTGGCATACTGGTGAATGCCCCGAGCCGGAGGCGCTGGCCAGCCTCATGCGCGAACAGGATTTGCGCGCGGTCATGCTTTGCCCGGCCGCGAACCTCTGGGATCTTCTCTCCGCTGTCAACGCCCCACTGCTGGAAATGCTGCAGGCGGAACGCAAGTTCACTATTATCCGCGCTGACCAATTCGGCGGTTTCCGTGACCTGGAAACGCTGCTCACCCGTTACCCCGAACTGCCGGTGGCGATTGCTCAGGCCTACTGGACGCACCAGCGTTACTTCACGCCACTGCTGCAGGCGTATAAAAATCTGCACATCATGACCAGTCATTACCAGGCGCACTATGGCCTGGAGACGCTGGTCTCGCTCGGTTGTGAGGATCAGCTTCTCTACAGCAGTAGCGCTCCGGATATGGCGATGGGCGCTCACCGCACAGCGGTGGACTACGCCGATGTGCCGGAAGCGACGAAAGCAAAGGTTGCCGGCGGCAACCTGGCGCGGTTGCTGGGCGTGTCGCTCCCCAAAACGATCCACAATCCCGACGAAGATGAGCTGATGCACGCCGCCCGCCTGGGGCAACCGCAGCCGACAACGCTGGTGGACTTCCACGTCCACGTGCTGCACGAAGGCCTGCAGGGGGTCGGAGGCTCCTGCGTGATGCGCGATGGCGACCCGAAAGGCTGCCTGCCGCTCATGGAGCGCCTGGGCTACGATGGTGGCGGAGCCATGGGCTGGATCGTCAACGCCGATTCCGTCGGCTGCAATGACGCAACGAAAGCTGCGCTGGACGTCTTCCCGGCAAGCTGGTGGGGACTGGCTTCCTTTGACGTATCCCACTACTCCGCTGGCGAGGTGCGCCGGCAGATGGCCGAAGTTTACGCTGATCCGCGCTTCATCGGCGTAAAGCCGTATCCTGTCTTCGGCATGCGCTACGATGACGAGTGCTATGCCCCCATGTGGGAGTTCGCTAATGAACGCGGCTTCTACGCCCTCATCCACCGCACCGCCAATGACTTCAGCGAAGTGGATGCCCTTGCCGGTCGTTATCGCAATATCACCTGGGTGGTCGCACACTGCGGCGAAAGCTACGCCGTCGCCGACATGGCCATCGCCTGCATGCGGGCGCATGCCAATGTCTACGCCGAGCTCACCCTTACTCCCGTCACTGGCGGCGTTGTCGAATACTTCGTCAACGCTGTCAGCGCCGATCGCGTCCTCTACGGCAGCGACCTCCCCATGCGCGACCCCCGCCAGCAGCTCGGCTGGGTTGTCTATGCCCGCCTGGCCGTTGAGGAAAAGAAGAAAATCCTCGGCGGCAATGCCCTGCGCATCATAGAGACAATACGAAAAACCGCCGTCGTCACAGGGGCAGAGGAAGTGTAACTCGCACGAAACCGGAAACGCGGATATGTAATCCGCGACGAATATACAGCTTGTACTAAGGGGCAACATGAAAACTCTCTCCACCGCCGTCATCGGTCTTGGCCGCATCGGTTGGCAGTTCCACATCCCGCATATCCTCGCACATGACGGCTTCCATCTAACCTCCGTCGTGGACCCACTTGAGGAGCGCCGAGAAGAAGCGCGGCGCGAGTTCGGCGTGAGAGGTTATGCCGATTACGCCGAACTGCTCGAAAGTGAAGCGCTCGATCTCATCACCCTCGCGTCTCCGACGCACCTGCATACCGAGCAGGCGGTGCAGGCGATGTCGCGGGGCATTGATGTCTTCTGTGATAAGCCGATGGCCCGCTCGCTGGCCGAGGTAGACGCGATGATCGCCGCCATGCGCACCCACGGACGCAAGCTGATGGTCTTCCAGCCGCACCGGGTGACGAGTGAAGCGGCGGTCATTCGCCATATCCTCGCGCAGGACTGGCTTGGTGAAATTTTCATGGTACGGCGCACGTTGTGCAATTATACACGCCGCAACGACTGGCAGGCATTCAAGGAGTATGGCGGCGGCATGCTGAACAACTTCGGCGCGCATTGCCTCGATCAGGTGCTACATCTTTTCGGTTTCGGTGTGCGCCGCTTCGACTGCCACCTGCGAAAAATCGCCAGCCTGGGCGACGCCGACGATGTAGTCAAAGCACTGGCCGAATTGGAAAACGGCGCCATCGTGGATATCGAGATCAACATGGCCTGCGCGGTGAACATCCCTAACTGGACCATCTGCGGGCGGCGCGGCACCGCCATTCACCAGGCAGATAAGTTTATCGTTCGCTACTACCGCGACGACGAACTTGCCGACCTCGGCCTGCAGGATGGCCTTGCCGCTGCCAACCGCAAGTACGGCAATGAGGAAGTCATCCCCTGGCACACCGTGGAACTCTCCCTCGCCGATTACCCCGGCGCCGATTTTTACGATCATTGCTACGCCTACTACGCCGAAGACAAACCGCCCTTCGTTCCGGTGGAAGAAACCCGCGAGGTGATGCGCTTGCTTGGCGCTTTCCGCGAGTGCGCGGGGTGGTAAAAACCACCCCGGCTAATAATGGCAACGGCGAGGAATTTCGTAAAAATCGCCATTGAGCAGGAAGGGAATCGCCACTATCCGGCAAATTGAGCGAGAGCACACTTTATACGGAAACGAGGAGTTCGTCATGGCAGCCATCCCGGTGGGGATACAGTTGTATACGGTTCGCGATTTGCTGGACCAGGATTTCAAAGGCACGCTTGTTGCACTGGCGGAGATGGGTTATCAAGGCGTCGAGTTCGCGTGGCACTACGGCGGTTTGTCTCCAGATGAAATGGCATCCTTCCTGCGGACAATTAGCCTGCGTGCCATCGGCTTCCACACCTCGCTGGAGGAGATGCTGAACCCGGACAGCACCACCTACGCTTACGCCCGCGCGTTGGACGGCAAGTATCTCACCACCGGCTTGCCGGGCGACGTGGAGAGCAATTGGCTGAATGCCATCGAACGCTGCGCCGCCGCCGCGAAGGCTGTGAAGGCGCAGGGATGCACCTTCACCTATCACAATCACGCGCAGGAACTGGCGTTGATTGGCGACGAATACGCACTGGACCAGCTCTACGCCGCCACTGACCCCGCGCTGGTGCAGGCGGAGCTGGATACCTTCTGGATCGCCAAAGGCGGCGCCGAGGTCGTGCCGTATATTCGCAAACACGCCGGCCGCGAGCCGGAGATTCACCTGAAAGACATGAACCCGGAGACGGGCAGCTTCACCGAAGTCGGAAACGGCATCCTCGACTGGCCGGCCATCTTCGACGCGGCCAAGGATGGCGGCGCCGAATGGGTCATCGTCGAGCAGGACGTCTGCCCTGGCAACAGCCTGGACAGCGCGCGCATGAGCATCGAGAACCTGAAACGGATGGGGCTGGCGTAACGGACGGCCTTCCACCTCATCGCGTTCATTCTCACCCGCCTGTTTACAGCTCGACGGTGTTTCGCCAGCCAGAGACAGTGAAAATAGGGGATGGATATGAAGTATAAGCCCGACTGGGACCAGGCCGCGGAGCGTTTAACGGCGCTCTGGCAGGGGCGGTGTCTCGACCGTCCCTGCATCAGCGTGACGGCGCCGCGCGCAAGTGAGGTGCCCTGGCCGGTATATGCCGATCTCGAAGAACGTTGGCTCGGTCCTGGCTATGTCGCGGCGGCTGTTCGCGCCACGCTGGCGCAGACGCACTATCTCGGCGAGGCGATCCCCTCCTACCTGCTGATGGGTGGGTGGACGGTGGGCTTCGGCTCACCGGTGGAATTCCACCCGAACACTATCTGGCTGGAACCAGTTCCCGTGGATTGGGACAATCCGCCAACGTTTTCACTTGATTGGAATGATCCCTGGCTGGCAAAATATCGGCGCCTGTATCAGGCTGTGCTTGAACTGGCGGGCTGGGATGACTTTCTCGTCGGGAAGCCCGCCCTGCTTCCAGGGAACGACCTGCTCATCGCCCTCCTCGGTCCCGATGAGTTCATGTTCGCGCTCATCGAGCGGCCGGAGTGGGTGCGCGAGGCGATCATCGCGATGGCGCGGGAGCGGGTGACGCTCTTCAATCACTTCTACGACCTTGCGGCGCCAGTACACGCCTTCCCCTACGGTAACGCGCAGTGGATGGCCTTCTGGGCACCGGAACGCTATATCGCCACGCAATCCGACGTCTCCTGCATGCTCTCACCGGCGATGTTCGATGAATTTATTCTGCCGGAATTGGACATCTACGGTGAGTCTTTCGGCGCGATGTGGTACCATCTCGACGGCTCTCGTGCCTTCCAGCATTTACCCACGCTGCTTTCGCGCCCCTACATGCGTGTGATGCAGTTCGTACCCGAGCCGGACGTGCCGCCGAATGGCCCAGACTGGCTCGATCTATACCGGCGCATTCAGCACGCCGGCATCATCGTGCATATTCAAGTGGCTCCCGCGAATGTCGAGCCGCTGGTGAAAGCGCTGGACCCCACATTGCTCTGTCTGGATACCCAGTGCGGCAGCGTTGATGAGGCGGAGATGCTGCTTGCGGACGCCGTTCGCTGGATGCGTGGATAAGAGGCGACATGCTGATACGCGCGATGACCCGCGAAACCTTCATACCCTCCCCATGTTCGGGCATTGCCGCCCACGCCGGCAGCTTTTACACGACACAGTCCGGTCTCGATCTGGTGAGCGTTCACGCGCGGATGAGCCGCAGCGATACCTGCGATGTTGCCTACCAGCGGCTCTCGCGTGATAATGGCCGCACCTGGTCGCCCCCTGCCGAGATTGTCACCGGCGCCCGTCGGCCGCAGGGCACTTTTCGCCGTCATCTGCGTGCCGGCTACGCCGACCCGATATCAGGCTGTTACCTGACCTTTCGCACCGAAGGCATCCTGCCCACCGATCATCCGCTGGAAGGCATGCGTCAGTGGCAGCTTCACTACACCGTGTCGGCGGATGGCGGCGCCTCAACAGTGACTGACGAACAGATCGTTCAAGAAGGCTACACAGTTGATCATCCGTTCCCTGATGTCTTCCGGGGTAAAAACTGCGTCATGCTCGGTGATCTCACCTGTGTGCCACTCTCGTTGCCTGATGGCAGCATGCTGGTGCCGGCGCAGAGCAGCGTCATTGGCGGAGATGGCGAGCTGTTTAATCCCTCCAGCGGTTTCACCTATACGGATGCCTTCATCATCCGCGGCGGGTGGCGCGGGGAGCGCTTTGTCTGGACGGGCGCGGCGCGGGTAGCTGGTGATCCGGCGCGCTCCACGCGGGGAATGATCGAACCCACGCTGTCCCTGCTGCCGGACGGCCGCGTGCTGATGGTGATGCGCGGCTCGAACCATAGCGCCCCGCAGTTGCCAGGATATCGCTGGCATGCCTTCTCGGAAGATGGTGGCATCACCTGGAGCGCGTCCGTGCCATGGACCTGGACCGATGGGGAGGCATTCTTCTCGCCCAGTGCCTGCTCGCAATTGCTGCGGCACAGCAACGGCGCGCTTTACTGGATCGGCAACATCAGTCCGCAAAACCCGAACAGCAACAGCCCGCGCTACCCGCTGATTCTTGCCGAAGTAGATCAACGGACCGGACTGCTCATCCGCGACAGTGTGAGTATCATTGACGATCGTCGTCCTGGCGAGGATGAAGCACTGACCCTCTCCAACTTTTATGCCCGCGAGGACCGTGAGAACGGCGAGCTTGTGCTGCATCTCTCGCGCTTCTTCTCGCAGGCGGCTGGTGATTGGACGGCTGATGCGCTGTTATACCGCATAACGCTGAACCAGTGAGGTGACGCATGATTACACCCCGTGAGAACCTCCTTCGCGTGCTTCGGCGTGAGACGCCAGAGTGGACTCCCGTCGCCACCCACGTGGATCCCTACAACCAGCCAAACCGCGCGGGTATGGACCCAGCGCTCGCGGATAAGCTGGGCGAGGTGCGCTGGGGTGACGAAGCTACCGTCACCTTCTCGCGCTATCTCAACCTTGATATTATGGACTTCTGCATGCCGCCCCTTGTGACGACACAGCGTAAGGTGACGATTGACACGGACCGTCGAGATGACGGGCGCACGATCACCCGCTGGACGACGCCAAAAGGCGAGCTGCGTGAGGTGAAGCGCTACTCCCCCGATACCGGCATGTGGTATACGGAAGAGCATATGGTGAAGGAACCCGCCGACCTGCCGCGGCTGGCGGAAGTGTTTGCCGATCAGGATTACGCCTTGAATCCCGATGGGGTGGCGATGCTGCAGCGGCGTCAGGCGCTCATCGGTGATGATGGGGTGATGCAGTTCGCGCTGCCCGGCACGCCGTTAGGCCAGATGGTGCGCATATATAGCGGTGTGGAGACCCTTGCGTACCTGTGGGCGGATGCACGTGCGGAACTGCACGCGCTCTTCGCGGTGATGGAAGAGGCGCATACCCGTCAGGTTAAGATGACGTCGGCGCTGGAATTCGCCGACTGCCTGCTTTCCATGGATGACACTTCCACTACCGCGATTTCGCCGGAGATGTTCGCGGAGTTCTGTCTCGGATACACCGACCGGTTGGCCGACGTGGTACATGCCGAGGGTAAGTTTTACTTTCATCACTCCTGTGGATTGATCCGAGACTTGCTGCCGCTGTATCGTCAGACGAAGATGGATACCGTGCACGCGTATACCTGTCGCCCGCTTGGCGACGTAACCATCGCGGACCGTGAACTCCTCGGGCCACGGATCAGCATCGTCGCGGGGATGATCCAGATGTTCGGCAGCATGGAAAATCGTGCCGAAGTAGCGGAGAGCGTTTCGCGCATGTTCGAAGAAGCGGGAACTGGAGATCAGGTCATCTTCAGCCTGGCCGCCGATCCGGAAAAAACGATGGAGGATACGCGGTTTCTCGTCGAGTGCTGCAAAGGATGCCGGCGAGGCGTGGCGAATTAGCGAATATGCCGACGCATCCGAACCTGATTCTCTTCATGCCGGAGACCGTGCGCGCTGATGCCGTTTTCGGACCGGAGGGAAAGTGCGCGTTTACTCCGCATCTTGACGCGCTCATCACCGAGGGTGGCGCATTCCCGTATACATTCAGTCAGTCGCCCTTCTGCGCGCCGTCGCGCTGCTGCCTTGCCACCGGGCAGTATCCGCATACCGGCGGTTACCGCGCCTTCAGCCACCTGGTGCAGCCGCACGAGTGGAATGCCTTCCGCGAGCTGCGGGAAGCGGGGTATTACACCGTGGCCTTCGGCAAGAACGACATGCTGGCACAGGGCGCGGTGCCGCTCTCGTTCGATGAAGTGGACCTGCGAGTCAAGCCTGAAGATTACGGGCAATACACCGATCGGCGCCAGGAGCCGAAACACAGATACTCCTTCTATCAGGGCAAGCGGGAAGGGCCTTGCCATGATACCGATTGGGCTTGTATCGAAAGCGCCCTCCAGTTCCTCGACGAGACGCATGACCGGCCTTTCTGCCTTTTCCTACCGCTGGCATTTGCCCATCCGACTTACGTGGTGGAGGAGCCGTATTATTCCCTGCACGATCGCGCCTCACTGCCGCCGCCGCTGCCATACCGGCCAGAGGACAAGCGCCGGTACGTATGTCACCTTCACGAGTCGCATGGGCTGGGCGAGTTGATGGAAGACGATCTGCGCGAGATTCGCGCCGTCTATTACGGCATGATCAGCCGGGTGGACGCTCAACTTGGTCAGATCGTGTCGAGACTGCGCGAGCGTGGATTGTATGAGAATACTGCCCTCTTCTATTTCTCCGATCACGGCGATTACACCGGTGATTATGGCCTGACGGAAAAGTGGAACGCCGCTTTTGAGGACGCTATGCTGCGCGTACCGCTAGCCTGTCGTATTCCCGGCTTTCCAGCAACCGGCGTCCACAACGGACTGGTAGAGATCATTGACCTTTATGCGACGATTATGGATGTCGCGGGCATACAACCGCGTCACCCACATTTTGGGTGCAGCCTGATGCCGGCCTTGCGCGGCGAGGAATTCACGGGTCGGGACGCGGTCTTTGCGGAAGCAGGTCTGCGCGAGGATGAAAACGGACGCCACCTACCGCCTATTCCGGATGACAGTATTTACGCTCTTCGACGCGACCTGGTGCTGAATGTGCCGGGCATCAACACCCGTGCGGCGATGGCGCGCACCGAACGCTACAAATACGTTTATTGCCCTGGCGACCGGGATGAGTTGTATGATCTGCGGACGGACCCCGGTGAACTGATGAATCGCGCCGATGACCCGGCGCTGTCCGCCGTGCGTGTGGTGATGAAGGAACGACTGCTGCGCTGGCTGCTGGAGACCTCCGACCTGCTTCCATATGAGAGCGATTCCCGAGGGTGGCGATAAGAGAGGAATACACCGATGACGACGTTACGGGCCGGGGCGGCGATGGTAGACATCACCCCGGAAATCGGCACGCAGATTGCCGGCGATATTGGACGACATCGCCCGGTTGAGGAGATCCGTGAGCCGCTCTACGCGCGGGCGCTGGTGCTGGAATGCGGCGGGCAGCGTTGCGCCATCGTCTCGCTTGATGTCGGGACGATGGACCAAACGCACACCGCGATAATCCGGGAAGGCGCGAGAAGGCGCTTTGGCCTGAAACCGGATGCCGTGCTGATCCACGCCACCCAGACGCACGCCGCGCCGGCGGTGGGAAATTTCATGATCAGCGAGCGGATTCCACTGCCGCACGAGCTCTGGTTCATCCGCGGCGGCGATAACCGCTATCACCCGGTGGTAGTTGAGGGTGTGTTGGCGGCGCTGGAAGATGCGCTGAAAAGCTTGCAGCCCGTCACTGTCCAAGCTGGCCGGGCCACCGATGGCCGCGTGGCTTTTAACCGCCGTTTCATCATGCGTGATGGCTCCGCGCGCACGCACCCCTTCCCGCTCGGTAGTCCGGACATCCTCTACTGCGAAGGACCGGTAGATCCGGAAGTGAGCCTGCTCACCTTCACGAGTGGCGCAGGGGAAGCGGTCGCGGTACTACTGCACCACACCTGCCATCCGGTTCACGGTTATCCGCAGCGCTGGGTGTCCAGCGGGTGGCCGGGCGCCTGGGCGCAGGGCGTGCGCGACCTGTTAGGCTCGCAGTGCGTGCCATTGGTGCTCAACGGTATGTGCGGCAACATTCATCATACGAACCACCTGGACCCGGATTTTCT
>JAKIYB010000033.1:10219-16405 GCA_022708765.1 Armatimonadota bacterium
TGGGACGCAAGCTGACGGAAACAGCCGCGCGCATCCTGGGTTCGCTGGAGGCAATCACGGTGCCAGTCCTCGCCTGCCTGGCGCGCACACTGCCCATTCCCTATCGGGAATTGTCAAGCGAGCAGGTTGCCGCCGACGAAGCATACCTGGCGGCGCATCCCGATCCGGTCTGGCTCGATCGCGCGGCGGAGGCAATTGAATGGGAGTGGATTTATGCAAACGCCCGCAAGGATCTCCGCCTGCGTTGCGAGGAACGGTCGGACTATCCGTTCGAGATACAGGCCATCCGCCTTGGTGACGTTGTTATCCTCGGCGTGGAAGGCGAGCCGTTCGTTGAAGCGCAGCTCGAGATCAAGGAAACCTCGCCGGCGCGTTATACCATTGGCGTACATATGGCCAATGGCTGCGCCGGCTACGTCCCGACAAAGCGCGCACTTGCCCGTGGGGGATACGAAACGCGTCCCGGTACATGGTCTATGCTCTGCGCCGACGGCCTGGAAATGATGACGACAGGGGCGAAGGATTTGCTGTGCGCGCTATATACGCCGACCGAGTCCTGACAGAGTCAGCCTGTGGACGCCGAGATCTAGGGGTTGCGTTCACAGGCGACTCATGGTAATGTGTAACGGAAATGGACTCCCCCGGTCCACATCGTCATCACAGGGATGGCGGCCTGTTGCCTGATCCGGGAGTGTGTTTTGCCTGAACGACTGTTCCTCGTCATCGCGATTGCGCTCCAGATTTTAGCGGCGTTGCGCGCCTTCCAACTGATGCGCCTGACGCGAAACCGCCTGGCCTGGGGGATGATCAGCAGTGCGCTGCTGCTTCTCGCCATCCGCATGATTGTGGATTTCCTGCCGCGGAAATACGAGTATCTGGAATTCAATTCCAACTTGCTGGTTGTGCTGGGCATCCTGGTCACCTCCCTCCTGCTGGTGGCTGGCCTGTACTATATCTCACCCATTCTCACCTCGTATCACCGTTCTGAACAAGCCCTGAAGGAGTCCGAGACACGATATCGCTCGCTCGTGAACTCTATGCAGGAAGGCGTGGCGCTGCATGAGATGGTGACCGACGCGGAAGGCGTACCAGTTGATTACCGCGTCATTGCCGTCAACCCGGCATTCACCATCATCACCGGCATAACCAGCGAGACGGCGGTGGGCGCGCTCGCCAGCGAACTATACGGCACGGGCACGGCGCCCTATCTGGCGGAGTTTGCGCGCGCGTTGGAGACGCAGGAATCGCTGACCTTCGAAACCGTCTTCCCTTCCATGGCGAAGCACTTCAATATCTCCGTCTTTTCTCCGGCGCCCGGACAGTTTGCCACTGTCTTCGAGGATATCACCGAGCGCGTGAAATCCGAGGAAGCGTTACGCTTCGCCCAGTTCGCGCTGGACCGCGCATCCGATGCCATCTTCCTTATCAATGCCGACGCCCGCGTTATTTACGTGAACGATGCCGCCTGTGCGATGCTCGGGTATGACAGCGATGCGCTACTGGCGATGCGAATGCTGGATTTCGATACTAACTTCACCCATGGATACTGGTCCGTGCGATGGGATGAGTTGAAAACGCAAGGGGCAGTCTCCTTCGAGTCGAGTTATCGAGCGAAAGACGGCCATGTGATTCCGGTGGAAGTAACCGGCAATTTTCTGCGGTATCAGAACCAGGAATACGTGTGTGGCTTCGTCCGCGACATCACCGAGCGGAAGCAGGCGGAAAAGGAACTGCGCACGAGTGAAGAACGCTTCCGCACCTCGGTCGATACCATGCTTGATGCCTTCGGCATCTTCTCCGCCGTGCGCGATGCCGAAGGCTTCGTTACCGATTTTCGCATTGAGTATCTGAATGCCGCCGCCTGCGCGTTGAACGGCATATCACAGGATACTGCGCTGGAGAAACACTTCTCGGATGTCATCACCGCACAGCGTGACAGGGCACTCTTTCACGCATACTGCCAGGTTGTTGATACTGGCGAACCGCTCATCCTACTCTCCTATGTTGATCCTGGCGATATAGCGCGCCGCGTCTCACCGCGGGTATTTGATATCCAAGCGGTGAAGCTGCACGACGGTTTCATCGTCTCCTGGCGCGATGTGACGGAGCGGCACCGCTTCCAGGAGCAGTTGCACGCGGAAACCGAACGGCTGGCAATCACTCTGCGCAGCATCGGTGACGGCGTTATTACCACCGACCGAGAAGGCCGCGTAGTGCTGATGAATCGGGTGGCGGAGGAGCTGACCGGGTGGACGCAGCATGAAGCCGACAGCCGGCCGCTTACCGAGGTATTTCGCATCATTGATGAATATTCCGGAGAACGGTGTGAAAGCCCGGTGGACCAGGTGCTGCAGAGCGGGACGATTGTTGGCCTGAACAGCCACACCGTTCTTGTCTCCCGTACCGGCGCCGAGTATATTCTCAATGACAGCGGAGCCCCGATTACTGATCCTGATGGCGAAATCGTCGGCGTAGTACTCGTCTTCCGTGACGTGACCGAAAAGCGCCGATTGGAGACGGAACTCCAGCGCGCGGCAAAGCTGGAATCGCTGGGCATTCTCGCCGGCGGTATTGCGCACGACTTCAACAACGTGCTCACCGCTATCCTGGGCAATCTCTCGCTGGCGCGGGTGTTGGCCGCGCCGTCCGACGCCGTCTATCCAAAGCTGCAGGAGGCGGAGAAAGCCGCGCTGCACGCGAAAGCGCTCACACAGCAAATCCTCACCTTCTCGCGCGGTGGCACGCCGGTGAAGCGCATCATCTCCATGGCGGAGTTGCTGCGCGAGACGGTGGCCTTCGCCCTTCCCGGTTCCAGCGTGGCTTGCGAGCTCGCCATCGCTGATGGCCTGTGGCCGGTCGAAGTGGACCCCGGCCAAGTGACGCAGGTGATTCATAACCTGGTGGTGAACGCCGACCAGGCTACCTCGTTCGGTGGCAGCGTCTGCGTGCGGGCGTGCAACTACATGGTGCCGCACGGCGACATGCTGCCGCTCGAACCCGGCAGTTACATCCGTATCGAGGTGGAAGACCAGGGGATCGGCATTGAGCCGGAGGATTTGCCGAAGATCTTCGACCCCTTCTTCACCACCAAGCCGGACGGCAGCGGACTGGGGCTGGCGACGGCGTATTCCATCGTCCGCAACCATCACGGCTATATTACCGTGGATTCGGAGGTGGATATCGGTACCACCTTCACAATCTATCTGCCGGCGATGCCTGATGCGGTCATACCCCAACTGGCCGCGGAGGCTGCGGTGCCGGTGATCAGCTTTGGTCGCATCCTGGTGATGGATGACGAGACGCTGGTGTTGGAAACGGTGGAGTCCATGCTGGAAGTCCTCGGCTACGAGGTGGTGGGCGTAACCGATGGTGAGGCGGCGATTGCTGAATATGACGAGGCGCTGCGCACCGGTATGCCATTCGATGCCGTGCTGCTCGATCTGACGATGCGCGGCGGCATCGGTGGGCAGGAAGTGATGGCACGGCTGCTGCAGATTGATCCGCGGGTGCGTGCCATCGTCTCCAGCGGTTACTCCAATGACCCCATCATGGCGGACTGCCGCGAATATGGCTTCCGTACCGGCATTGCCAAGCCCTATAAGGTGAGCGAGCTCAGCGATGTGGTGCGCCGGGTGATCGCGGAACGCGACGACCCGGTGACGGAAGGATGATGGATGACGACGTTCACGGAATACCTCTGGTTCACGACCCGCAAGCGGCGGGAATACGTGCGCATCACCGACCAGGTGGCGGAGGCGTTGCGCAAGTCCGGCGTGCGCGAGGGCATGGTGCTGGTGTCGGCGATGCACATCACCGCCGGCGTCTACGTGAACGATAACGAGAATGGCCTCATCCAGGACATTGACGAATGGCTGGAACACCTGGCGCCCGCCGACCCGCGCTATCGCCACCACCAGACCGGCGAGGACAACGGCGACGCGCACCTGAAGAGCATGCTGGTACACCATGAGGTGATCGTGCCCATCACCGACGGCAAGCTCGACCTTGGCCCCTGGCAGGAGATCTTCTACGCCGAATTCGACGGCCAGCGCCGCAAACGGGTGATTCTGAAAGTGATGGGTGAGTAGGGGAGGAATACCCTGCTCTGGCGCGAATAGCAGTAGCAGCATCCCTTCTCCCCCGGGAGAAGGGATTTCTCTGCATGAAGGAGTTTGACGATGATTACTTCCGGCGCCGCCGCCCAACTGTTCACCCTGCGTGAGTTCACCCGCACGCCCGCCGACATTGCCGCAACCATCAAGCGGGTGAAGGCGATGGGATACAACGCCGTGCAGCTTTCCGCCCTCGGTCCGATTGACCCGAAAGAGCTGGCCGCCATACTCCAGGGCGAGGGGATGGTCGCCGCCGCCACGCATGTCGGGTGGGACCGGCTGCGCAACGACCTGCCGACACTCATCGCCGAGCACAAGCTGTGGGGCTGCCGGCATGTCGCCATCGGCGGCCTGCCGGGTGAATACCGCACCGCCGAGGGGTATGTCCGCTTCGCGAAGGAGGCGACCGAGGTGGCGCGCGCGCTGCGGGCGGAAGGCCTCACCTTCAGCTACCACAACCACTCCTTTGAACTGGAGCGCTTCGGCGGCCCGACGGCGCTGGAGCTCATTTATGACAACAGCGGGCCTGAGCTGCTCGCGGAGATTGACACCTACTGGATTCAGCACGGCGGCGCCGATCCGGCGGAGTGGTGCGCGCGCGTGAAGGATCGCATGGTCATCGTACACTTCAAAGACATGGCGGTGGTAGAGGGCGCTCCGGTGATGGCGGAAGTGGGCGAGGGGAACCTGAACTGGCCGCGCATCCTGCAGGCATGCCGCGCCACCGGCGTGCAGTGGTACGCCGTGGAGCAGGACGTCTGCCGCCGCGATCCCTTCGAGAGCCTGGAAATCAGCCTGCGCCACCTGCGCGCATGGGGCATCGAAGACCGGTAAGCCGGCGATTACCCCCCTTACCCCCTCGTTTTACCCCCCATTTTTACGCATTTTCGCAAAATGGGGGGTAATCATTAATCTCACGCAGAGACGCAAAGGCGCGAGTAGAATAAAAGATTGTTTTCTGCGAAAAGTAGCCATAAGACTACCTGTGCGGTCGTGTTCCGGTGGGCGGGTGTTATGCGGTTGTCATGGTACAAGTGGTAGTATAGCACAGGAACGAATGTTTGTCAAGCGGGGGTTTGCAAAACCCCCGCTACTGCTTAGCAAAAGAACAAAAGTGTGCTATGTTATCGCCACTATAATTGCTTTACGGCCGGATTGCCTATCCAGACGCGCCTTGCTAAGGCTGCGCCGCGACTAAGAACTTCATCGAGCGAAAGCATCGAGCAACATTATTGAAGCGGAAGGAGGGCGACAAGATGCCTTCTCAATGCGCAATGCACAATCTACCCTTCTGCATTTCGCCCACAAAGATGTATCACCCCGCATTTTGAGAACACGCATTTGGTGCGGGGTGATACGCCGCCCGGCATTGTCAACCGGGCGGCGTTCGCCATCACACTTTGCCCAGCGCGATGGCGTAGGTGGCGGTGGCGTCTACCTGAACGCAGCGGGTGATTTTCCAGCCGGTCTCGGCGCAGACGGCGCGCAGGTCGTCAAGAGGGAGGAGGAGCCAGTCGTAATCGAGGCCGCGCATGCCCTGGTATTCGATGCGCCGGCGCACGGTTCCGGGGTAGCGGCCGAGGATGCGGTTCTGGTTCTGGTAGCGCCGATGACCGAGTTGAAGGGCGTCGGCGGGAGTGGCGATATCGGCGAGGATTTGCCCGCCGCCGGCCACGACGCGGTGGAGACGCCGCAACAGGTAGCGCAGGGCTTCCAGGGTACCCGCCAGCCCCAGCGTCTGCTGCATGAAGAGCACGGTATCGAACGAGCCGGCGGGGAAACGCAGCACGTGGGCGTCCATCTCGCGTGCATCGCGCACCCCGCGCCGTCGGCACACTTCCACTGCCAGCGGCGATGCATCTATGGCGGTGACCGCCAGGCCGCGCTCCTGAAGCGCGAGGGCATACTGGCCCGCGCCGGTGCCGACGTCCAGCACGCGGCCGCTGGCGTGGCTGAGCAGGCAGCGATGATACGCGGGCATGTCGTGCCAGGCGCGGAAGTAGCGCAGGCTGCTGTCGCGCTCCAGCAGGTTGTCATCCCGGCGGATAAAATATTCCGTCGAGATGCCCCGATC
>JAKIYB010000340.1 GCA_022708765.1 Armatimonadota bacterium
GGCGTTGCGCAAGGCGGGCGTGTTCCTCGAGCAGGAGGGAAAACGACCGACCTTCGTGCCGAAGATCGAAAATGTCGCCCTCAACCTCACCCGGCGCTGCAACCTGCGCTGCAGGTGCTGTTATAACCTGCCGCACCTGACGCGTGACGATGCCTGCGAGGTGACGGCCGAGGAAATCAGCGGTTTTCTGCGGGCATTGAAGCCGCTGCTGGGTAAAGCGGCGACCTTCACGGTGCTGGGCGGCGAGCCGCTGCTGGAACCAGAGCGCCTGCTGGCCGAACGGCCTGCCGGTCACCGACGACTTCGCCCGCCGCGCCGCGCAAATCAGGCTGGAAGTACAGGTCTCGCTGGACGGGCACACGGCGGCGCTGAACGACCGCATTCGCGGGCGCGGCAGCTTTGACGGCGCGGTGGCCGGCATCCGCAAACTCGTCGCTGCCAGCGCGCACGTCATCATCAGCAGCGTGATACACCGGGGGAACCTGCGCTATCTGGAAGCCTATTACGACTTCGCGCGATCGCTTGGCGTGGGCGAGGCGCGCTATATTCCGCTCAAACGCATGGGCGGGGCGCCGGACAGCGGCCTGGAGCCAGTGCCGCTGCCGGAGTTGCTGCGCGCCGGCGCCGACCTGCTGCGCCGCCGGCCGGAATTCCGCCCGTTGATGGGCCGAGACGCCCTTGCCATCCTCGCCAACACCTGCCGTTACGCCGCGCGCAAGGTGTCGTGCGGCACGGGATTACAGACGGTGCTGCTGGACAGCGACGGCAGCCTGTACCCCTGCCTCAATACTAATCTCCCCGTCTTCCGCTTCGGCAATATTCGCGACGCCGGCTTCGATTTCCATGCGCTCTGGCGTTCGTCGCCCCTGCTGGCGGACGTGCGCCGGCTCACCCATGCCGACGCGCACGCCCCTTGTCCGGTGCGCGCCTGGTGCCTGGGCGGCTGCCACGGCGAAAATTTTGCCCTCACGGGCAGCCTGGACGCCCGCCCCCCGCATTGCGAGGACTTGAAACGGGGTATAATAGAAATGTGCTGGTTGCTGACCGACCAGCCGGACCTGGGGAGCGCGGTCAAATCGGCCTGCTGACCCCGGCATGGACGAAGGAGGATAGGGATGCAAATCCTCGGCCACAGCGTCATCCCGGTTACGCCGGTACCGTATCTGCACCTCGGCTATATGTCGGCGTATGTCGAAAAAGTCACCACCGTGCCGCCGGGCTTCGAACACTTCTTTGGGTATGGGCTGTTCATCACCATTATCAGCCTTGCCGTCTTCCTGTATACGCGCCAGTTTTCTTCCCGCGCGAAATACATCCCGCTCGTGTTTCTCGCCGCCGGCATCGGCATGCTTGTTATACCGGCGATCTTTCAGGTACCGCCACGGCTGGCCTATCCGGAAGCCACCCTTTCATTTCGAATGTCTGTGCTGTGTGGTGAAATTAATGATGAGATTGATGCCGGCAAGCCCGTTCCAACTTCGGTGTATGTGCTTGCCTTGAAGAATCGCTGGCGTACCGACGACATCTGGGGCACGCCATTCCGCATCATGCCCGAGAAGATGGATGATGACTCGACGGTCTATGCCATCGTCAGCGCCGGTGAAGATCGAAAATTCGGCACGAAAGATGACCGCCGCGAATATTCGCAACCGCTTCCGCCCGAGAAGGATCATGGGGACAGCGATGCCGCGGGAGGCAAGCCATGAAACTCTTTGCCGAGAGTTTGCTTCCAGATATGCCAACGCCATACCTGCACCTGGGGTATATAGCGTCTCTTGCCGTTCCGACGACGGAGCTACCCGCCGCAGGACCGCTCATCATGTCGGGTATGACGATTTTTGCGCTTGGTCTTCTTCTCCTGTTACCATTGATACGCCGGCCGCGCTGGCGTTGGCTTCCGTTTTCCGCGCTGATCATCGGTCCTCTGCTGGCACTGTCGGCCATCTATATCAAAGTGCCGCCATATTATGAGGATCCTCCGGGAGTCACCACGATGCTCGTCCACGATGTCTATCTTGGATTGCTGGTACGCATTGGGGAAGGGAAGGGAATCCCTGCCGACATTCACGAGACACCGATGGAACTGGGCGATGGTACCTATACCGACGGCTGGATGCGTCCCCTGCGCATTACCATGCGCGGTGTGGGAACCGACATCGCATACGCTGTCCACAGCGACGGCCGCGATGGTCTCCCCGGCACCGCCGATGACATCACTTCTCACTAGATCACCACGAAGGAGATTACACGGGCACGAATGGAGTCTATCGCCACCCTCCTCGGGCAGCCAGGGAATGCCGCGCCATCTGAACGCCTGCGCGATGAAATACCCGCCGAGATGAAAGTGGACGCCTGGGGCCAGCCGCTTCGCTTCACCATCCACGTCTCCGGCGGCGTGTCTATTTACAGTAGCGGTCCAGACCAACGTTACGATACGAATGATGATCTATACGACTATGCGCAACCGTCATATCCCGGCGCCAAGGCTCCCAACAGAGGGCTGCGCCGATGAAATTATTGGCCCACAGCCTGGTTCCGGCGAGTCCGACATCGTATCTGCATTTGGGATACATATCGGCCTATGCGGTAACGACGACGGAACTGCCGGGAGCGAAGGGAGTGGTGATGGGCGGGCTTGGACTCCTGTTCGTCGGCCTGGTGCTCTTCATCCCTCTCCTGCGTAAAGCTCGCTGGCGCTGGTTGGTGTTGGCGTGCGTATTAGCCGGCTCGTTGCTCGTAGCCGTTCCCTTAATTTTTCGCGCGCCGGCCTATTACCGGTATCCTGTCGCCGTCACCGGAAAGCATGTAGATGTCCTGTACCATGCCCTTCTCGAGCAACTGGCGAAAGGTGAGGCAATACCCATGAACCTGCACAAACTGCCGACCTATTATGGTTCAATCGCGTATGCTGATGGATGGCAGCAACCACTATGTCTGGCAAAACGGGGGGAAGGCCAGCATGCGCAGTTTGCGATTTACAGCATCGGCCCAGACGCTATCCCCGACACCATTGATGACTACTACTCCACCTGGACCACGCCGGATGCGCTCACACGCCAGCGGTTACGCATTGTATATATGGAACTCGGTATCCATACCGACCACCCCTTTGATGAGCGCGTAAAAGGGCTGCCTCCGGCGATACGCGTTGATGGTTGGGGCAAGCCGTTCCGCGTGAAGAGTCATTCGCCCTCTGCGGCCTTCGTAAGCGCTGGCGCTGACAGCGTGTTTGGCACGCCGGATGACATTGCCAGTGAGGATGCCATACGGCACTGACGATCGCAGGCCATTCCACGGCTACTCCACTTTCACCACCTGCACGTTATCCACCCACGCGGTGCCGGGGCCGTCGAGGTGGAGGCGGAGGGTGGCGCCGATGATGGGGCCGGGGAAGCGGGCGCGGAGGAGGGTCCAGTCGGTGGTGCCGGCCACGGCCTCGGAGGTGAAGGTGTCGGGCAGCGGCCAGTTCAGCACGCTGAGCCAGGCGCCTTTGCCCGTCGCGCCTTGCGTTTTCACCATGGCGCGCAGTTCGTAGGCGCCTTTCGGGAAGACGCCGTAGTAGCCGCCGGCGCCGAAATTCTTCGTCAGGTAGACGCCGGGTTTCTCCAGCCGCAGCGAGAACGTGTCGTCCACGCCCGTTGTCTGGTCCCAGTTCTTCGCGGTGAGACCTTCCCATATCCAGGCGTCGAAGGGGTCGGTAGGTTTCACCCAGCTTGTCGGGCCAAAACGATTGAGCACCTGACCGGTGTTGATGGGCACTTTCATCTCGCCGTAGGCCTGCTGGAAGTAGTCCAGGAATTTCGCGCCGGCGAGCAGCGCCTGCGCGTCCTGCCTGCCATATGTCGTCACGCGGAACTTGGCGGTCAGCTCCTTACCCTTCGGCAGCGGAAGCTGCTCTTTGGTGAATTTGAGCTGCAGGTGCAGGTCCAACCCCCAGTTACAGAGGCCGCCATACATCGTCTGCCCTTCGGTGAGCAGCTCGAAGGCGGGATTCACCTCATTGTCGGAGACAAAGACCGCTATCGTGCCGGGCTTGAAGGTGTAGGCGGCAGGCCAGTGGTGGTTCAGCGGGATTTTGCGCAGCACGCCCGCGTCATCGGTATAGACGAAGTAGCGCAGCCGCCGCGGCCAGGTCTTCATGTCGTCCGTCGCCGGACCGATGGCCCAATACGGCCAGGGATCGGCATACTGGATATCCGACGCGGCCAGCGGCGCGTCGAGGATTTTCGCTGTTCGGCAGTCGTAGATATAGCGATTGTTCGGGGCGTCGTAACGCACGGTCATCGTGCCGCGGCCGACGAATTCGCCGGTAGCCTGTAGCGCCAGCTCCCAGCGGAACTCCAGCTCTTCGCGGGAGAGATTCCTCACCTCAAAGCGCTTCAGCGTTTTGTAGCGCAGCTTATTCGCGCCCGCCAGCGTGCAGTCCCAATCGAGCTGCCAGGGGGTAGCCGGCGGCGTGCCGGGACGCAGTTTGGCATCAGAGATGCCGAAGAAGCGGTATGGCCCCATGTCATCGGTCGTCGTGTTGCGGTGATTGCCGATGTCATATTTCATGAAGCGGGCGATGGGCTCGTCGCCGTCGAAGACCCAGAGCCAGCGATGCCACTGGCGGGTGATGAGTGGGTGATCGCGGCGCGGCGGTTTTGACAGCGAACCCGGCAGCGTGTCAATGCGGATATCGGAATAGTCGCCCCTGCCATGGAGAGCGAAGACGCCCACCTTCCCCGCGCGCGGCAGGCTGGATGGCCGATCAATCGCTTCCAGCGCAACTTTGCCGTCAATGCGTACGGTGATGCGATTGGCGACGGCTTCCACGACGACGGCGTAGTCCTTCCCCTCCTCCAGCGCGCAGGGCCGCGCCGCAAGGAAACCCACGCCGTCGCGGTAGAGCGCGATATCCTTCGACACCGTGGAGAAGAGCACGCGATAGCCATCCCCCTTGCCGTCCTGGCGCAGCAGCAGGCCGGTGTGATAGAAGAGCAAGCCGGGGTCGGTATAGCGGGTGTGGAAGGCCACGTCATACGGCGGGTAATCGGCGACTACGCCGTCTATGCGCAGCGTGCAGGAGAGGCGCAGGTTGTCGTAACTCTCGGTGCTGAGGGCGGTATCGGTATAACGAAAGGGGTGGAAATCCCAGTTGTCCGCAGGGAAATCCCACGGTTCATCCGGCACGCCGACGGTGATGGCGGTTTCGCCGGCCTGGCAGCGGCCGGTTGTGACGAACGGCGCGGCAAAGGTAGCCGTCGTTAACAGCCCGAGTAGCAGCAGAAAGATACGCGCCATGGATGGCTCCTCTCGTTCACCTCTCCCCCGGCCCCCTCCCCTAAGCGGGGAGGGGGGAACCGGAGTAAGGAACTCAAGTCGTAATGATAGTACCACTCACTCCCTCTCCCACACAGTGAAGGGC
>JAKIYB010000341.1 GCA_022708765.1 Armatimonadota bacterium
TACCCCTGGCGGCGTGCTCGTTTACGGCATCCCAGAGTTCCGCCTGCCCAAGCAGATCGTCGAGGACGAGGTGGAACGGCTGAAGGCGCAAGGGGTGAAGATCGAGTGCAACGTCATCATCGGTAAGACCTACACCCTGCGCGAGTTGAAAGAGCGTTTTGACGCGGTCTTCATCGCGGTGGGCGCCGGGCTGCCGGTCTTTATGAACGTGCCGGGTGAGAATTTCAAAGGCGTTTACTCAGCGAATGAATACCTCACCCGCACCAACCTGATGGCCGCCTACGCCTTCCCCGAGGTGGATACTCCCATCCTCAAGGGCAAGCGCGTGGTAGTGGTGGGCGGCGGCAATGTGGCAATGGACGCCGTGCGCACCGCGAAACGACTGGGCGCCGACGAGGCGACCATCGTCTATCGTAGAGGCAAGAAAGAGTTGCCGGCGCGCGTGGAGGAGATACACCACGCAGAAGAAGAAGGCATTCGCTTTGATTTCCTCATCGCGCCGGTCGAGGTGCTGGGCAACGACGAGGGGTGGGTGACCGGCCTGAAATGCCTCCGCATGGAACTCGGCGAACCGGACGACTCCGGCCGCCGCCGCCCGGTGCCGGTGCCCGACTCGGAGTTCGTCATTGACTGCGACATCGTCATCGTCGCCATCGGCACCCGCCCCAACCCGCTCCTCACCGGCTCCACTCCGGAGTTGAAGCTCAACAAATGGGGCAACATCGAAGCCGACGAACACGGCGCCACCAGCATTCCCGGCGTCTACGCCGGCGGCGACATCGTCCGCGGCGCCGCCACCGTCATCCTCGCCATGGGCGACGGAAAGACGGCGGCAAAGGCGATGGATGCGTATTTGCGGGGGGCACTGGTTGAGCAGAAATAGTGGAAAATAGTTATCAATGAGCAGTGGGAGCGGGCCGGTGATGGCTCGCTCCACTGCGTTTTTAGATGATGTATTATTCTGTAAAGACGGACGCTGCCGTATATAGCGGCAGCGTCTCGATTATCCGTGCAATGTATAAAAGCAGAGCTATTTCATCTGCGCCAGTCTGTGTAATCTGCGGTTCCTACCTATTCCCGTACCACCAGCGGCAAACTCCGTCGCGTCACGAATCCCTCCGCCGTGCGGGCGGTGAGCATGATGAGGTAGGTGCCGGTGGGGACGAGTTTGCCGCCGGTGCCGCGTCCGTCCCAGCCGACGACGATGGGGTCATTGGCGCGGGAGGCGGGCACGGTGATGGTGCGGATGAGTTTGCCCAGCGGCGAGCGAATCTGCAGCGTCAGGTAGGCGGCGCTGGTGGTGGCGACTTGAATGCTGGCACCCCGACTGCGAGTGGGCGTTACCTGAAAACGGGTGATTTGCAGCGGCACGTCGCGGCGCGTTTCCACGATGATGCGGAAACGGCGCGCTTCCGGCGCCTCAACGGTGCCGCGTGAGAGGTAGCTGTAGGCGGGCGTGGTGCGCATATACTGTCGTGCCCCGCTCACCGCGTCCTCAAGGATCATCTGGTATTGCGGCGGCACCGCTTTCAGGTTTGGCCAGAGCAGGGAGACGCTGCCTGTCTCGCGTGAGGTTATTTCCACTTCCCACGTTTCGCCCAGCGCGCCCACGCTGCCGCGGATATCGCTGGCATATTGCGCGCCGACGGTCGCCCGGGAGGGATGCACGAAAGCCAGGCGCACCGTGCGACCTATCGCCGGCGGCTTTTGCCAGTCCAGGCCGTCTATGCCAGGCTGCGCGCCCGGCGCTACACCAAGCACCGCGGCGGAGTCACGCGACGTGGTGGTGCGCGCCTGCAGCGCAATACCCCAGCCACCCTCTGTGAGCAACCGCGTCATTTCCACGTCGGCGGCGCGCGTTGCGGCACGGCCCGTGGTCTGGCGCAGGACTAACTGCCCGCCGGTGTTATTGTAGATCCAGCCGCCTTCCCAGGCGTCCAGCGTATTGCGCACGACGTAATTGCCGCCGGAATATGTCCACACCGGACCGATAATATTCTTGAGCATGGCATCGCGCACCGAGAAGGCCGCCGAACCGGATTCAATCCGCATCGTCCACGGATTCAGCGGCGCGGTATAGGTGTTACCGATCATATTCCAACCCGGCAGCAGCGTCAGGATGCGCGGGTCGTCGCTGGCCGGCAGGTTGCCCACCAGGTCTACCGTTTTTGAGGTGAGGAGATCAATCCAATATGCCCGCCCGGGCGCGATGGGCGGCACGCTGGGATACAGGCGATACTTCGAAGCATCGGCCAGCGAAGGGTCCCACCAGGCCATGCGAAAGTCGGGTGACCCGGCGGAATACCCGAACAGCACACCGGGGTCCGCCTGATTGGGGGTGATGGGAAAACTTACCAGCGCCAATCCGGGTGTGAAAGTGCGTCGCAGGGTGGCAGCGGTTTCCGACCCCACCACCAGCACCGGCGCGTAAAAGCCCGGGCCCACATTGCGCCAGAGGGTGACTTCTTTGTTATCGGAGCCGGTATAAACGAATTTGACCGGCGCGAAGAAGGTGATGTCGCCGTTGGGAAGCTGCTGGCTGAACGCTCCCTGCACCACCGGGGTCGCATTGAGTGGAACGCCCGGCAGGTAGATGCGAAGCGAGCCGCTGTCCGCGCCCACCACCGCGCCGAATACTTCGTTCTCATCTTCATCGGTGCCACGGGCGTAGTAGGGGTAGTAGACAACGTTGCGCAGGCCGTCCAGCGAGACAATGATTTTGATGCGCTGGGTGGGGATATCACCGATGTTATAAAAGCTCGGATTGATGAAACCCACGCCGGTGAAATCACCTGTCGCGGAAATTGCCACTTCGCTCCCTTCCTCGGGATAAAGCGGCAGATTGTCGAAACTCCAGTATTCCAGCGCGGCCGTACCCGCCACCGCTGTCTCCGAGCCCTCCGCGTTGGTGAAGTAGGAGTAGATTTGCAGTGAGACGTTGTCTAAAAGCGGTACGGGATAGACATACAGGTGCCGACC
The DNA here is from genome assembly GCA_022708765.1 of Armatimonadota bacterium. GTDB lineage: Bacteria > Armatimonadota > Hebobacteria > CAIYQO01 > CAIYQO01 > JAKIYB01. The sequence continues at coordinate 2,980 of JAKIYB010000341.1, forward strand.
CACCGTCGCGACCGGCTGCAGCACATGCTGGCGCGCGTACCAGTCGGCGAAGGAAAATCCCTCTACCATTGTCGCCGCGCCCGCGGCCAGGCTCTTCAGCGCCGTTAGATTCCCTGCCGCGCCACCGGCAGCGTAATACGCCTGATTGAAGTCGCGGAAGAACGATGGATGCTCAGCGTAGACTTTCAGCCACGCCGCTTCCGCCATGCCAATGCGCCACATCTGCAACTGCGGGATGCCCTGGGCAGGGAAGAAGGTGCTGTTTGCCAGTGCCGGCTGATTGAGGCTGTCATAAAGCGGCAACAGGTAGCTTAGCGAGTAAATCAGCGGGAAGTCGGGCCGCATCTGCAGCATCACCACGTCGGCGGCAGCGCGCGCCATACCCTCCTCCCAGGCGTCAAAGCCAAGGAGCGCCGGCGCGCGGAAGGCGTGCAGCATGAGGTGGATGAGGTTCAGGCCGTAGTGGGTACTGTCATCGGTGGCGAGATCGTCCGGTGGGGCTTCCACTGTCAGTGTCATCGCCGTCACGTTGAATTCGCCGCCGCTGACTTCCGTGCCCAGGCCTTTCACCAGCGTAATCGGACCAGCGGTTGCCGGCGGCCCGTAGACGCTGACCATTTTGCTCATCGCTGCGTCGAGGAACGTGGTGAGTGCCAGCTTCTCCGTATCCGTCCAGCCTTCGGCGAAGGTGTAGCTTAGGCCCGTAACTTGCCGTGTCGCTGGGAGTGCCATCGCGCGTCCGCCGGGTGTGACAAGGAAGGTATCCACGCGCGGCAGCACGGCTCGCGGCGAGATGGCTTTCGCGCGGATGAGCCGCTGCCGATATCGCTCCAGCACGCTACGCTGTACCGCCAGGCGTCCCCGATGCGCTTCCAGCGCCGGCGACGGCGCGCGCCCATCATCCGGCAGGTAGATGGTGTTTCCCGGCATCGTTCTCGCCGTCGCGCCCAGCGCGACGAAGAAGAGCATACACAGCAGAGCGCGCATCAGCATCAGTTCAGATCCTTTGCTATTCAATCGTGACTTTTCGATACGCCGAATAGCTTGCCGCGGTGGCCCAGTTCGGGTCAGTTGTATTATACGCGGAGACGGACCACCAGTAATTGCCTGGCGGCAGGTCGGCGAATGATTCAGACGTCTGGCCATTTGTGTAGACGGCCGGCGTGCGAATCGGCAACATGTTGAAACTGGGCGGCGCATTGTAGAAGATTGTCACCAGATAGCTCTTCGCGCCTTCGACCGCGTTCCATGTCACCTGCGCACCCGCTTTAGGGATGGTCGCGCCATCCGCAGGTCCGGTTGTCTCGATCTGCGATAGTGGTTCAGCCTGGAAAGGCCGTGACGGCGATGATGTTTTGCCGTTGGCGGCGAAGCTCGTTACCACGTAATAGGTGCGAGGCAGAATCTGCAGCTTGGGGTCGCTGTCGAAAAAGAAGAGCAGGTATGGGTCGTTGACGCTACCAGCATACGTGTAAGGTCCTTCTTTATCGGTGGCACGATAGATGTGGAAGCCCCGCACGCCGACGTCGCCGTCCAGCACAGCCCAATACAGGTCGTTCTCCACCCAGCCCACCGAACGGGTGGTACTCGCGGCGCGGGTGCGCGCCCGGGTCTCCAGGCGGGTCAGGCGATCCGCCGGGGCATTGAGCGCGCACGCCACCGCCAGTCGAGTCACCAGTGCCTGTTGGCCCGCAGCGGCAGTGGGCGCGGGCAGCGTGGCGGACAGCATGTCAAGCTGTAACGGGGCGAAGACCGGCGTAATCGCGTTGTCCAGCACCAAGTTCACTTCCTTCTCGCCTGCGGGCAAGTTTTCCAGCACCGGGCTTTCGCTCACCATCGAGAAGTCACCGTGCGCAGCCACGTAATACGTTGAACCGCTGATCGGAACCTCCAGCCGATAGCGCCCGTCGGCGCCGGTGGTGGTGCAGATAAGTGCAGAGACTTTCGCGTCGGAGCCGCCCTGCAGGTGGTCGGTCGTAAAACCGTTTACATCAACAGTCACTGTCGCTCCCGCCACCGGCGTGCTGTCTGAACTACGCATAATGAGCCCGGTGAAGGTAATCATTTCACTGGCTTGCCCGAGTAGCAGGTTAACCATCATCGCCGGGATATTGCCGCGGACGCGCACATTTGCCACCGTCGCGGTGAGCGTCAGGTCGTCAATGGTTGAGGATTGCGCGGTAGCGGTGACGGTATACAGGCCGGGCGGTACGTCGGTGAAACGATAACTGCCGCGCATCGAAGAGACCGTCGAGTCGGAATACACGCCGCCTTTGTCCGGCGTGCCGGTCAGCGTCACCGCGGCGTTATACGGGTAATCAATAATGCCGTTCAGCAATGAGAAGAGCGTGCCGCCGACCGTGCTGTTGGCA
>JAKIYB010000342.1 GCA_022708765.1 Armatimonadota bacterium
AGATTGCGGCAATGGCGGAAGAAGTCGGGGACCGTCCCCTCGCACAGCGCCATTACTAAGCCATAACAAAGCGCAGTGCTCTCATCCCAAGGTCTGAACTATCACATCCGGTAAAAGGACTGTCCCGCACATTGAGAAAACCCTCACTATGGGGGACAGTCCCATGGCCGGGCATTGTTCTCCACTCCCGCGCCGGAAATCGTTTCCCAGACTTTTCTTCTCAACGGCACTCTGCGAGGGGACGGCCCCGACTGCTTACCGGTTCAACCGGAACTCCAGTCGCGCTTTGACGGCGGAGGCGATCGGGGTGTTGTCTTCGTAGCGTGGCGTGAAGCGCCAGCGAGCCTTTACTTCAGCGAGGGCAGCGGCGTCAAGGCGGGAGTCGCCGGTGCTGGTGACAATCTCGACATCGGTGACTTTCCCTTTGGCATCAAGGTACACGCGCACTAGGGCGGTGCCTTCCGCGCCATCGCGGCGGGCAGCGGCGGGATAGCGGGGCTCGGTGGCGCGAGTGACGGCCGCCGGGCGCACGACCTTCGGCGCGGGCGGATGGTCTGGCGGTGGTGGGGGTGACGGCGGTTCGGCTTTGGGCTTTGGTGGGTCCACACGCGGCATTTCGGTGAAACCAGGCGTCCCAGTCCCAGAATTACCTGTACCCGAACCGCGGGGGCCATTGCCGCCGGGCGTGCCGGTGCCCGGCGCGCCGGTGCCGCTGCCATCGCCGTCGCCGCCGCGGACAGCGGCGCCGGGACCGGTGGCGCGGGTACCGCCACCGTCAAATCCCGGTCCATCGGCGCCGCCGCGCGCAGGCGCGCCATCGCCACTTCCCGGTCTGCTCGCCGGTCCCACCCGGGGCAGGTCAGGCAATGGCCCGGCGGGGGCGGGAGTCGGCATTTCAGCGATGATGCGGGTGGGCGCAGGCGGCGGTGGCGAGGGCGTTACCTCCGTGACGGGAGACGGCAGTGCCGGCACGGGGGGAGGCGGTTCCTCAATAACGCGCGGCGGTTCCGGCTGTGGGTTGGGCCGCGGCGCGGGCATGGGGAAGGCTTTTAAGATTTCTTCCACCGTCTTCGGCGCCGGCGGCTGATCCAGCGGTCTGGGCGCGGGGGGTGGCGGCGCGGGCGGTTCAAAGTCGGGAATATCCTGCGGTACAGGCGGGGCCGACGCATCTTCCACGGTAAGCGCGGGCGCCAACTCGACGGTCATCTCTATCGGCGCCGCGGCGGGCGCCGCCGCCAGCCGCACGAGGCAGAGCGCCAGTACCCCGTTCACCAGAAGTGAACAGAACACCGGCATGACGCGCTGCATTCCGTGCTGACGGTTACTGCCCATGCGTCCTCCGTGGCGTCTGCCGCGTCGCCACTACCAGTTTGCCGAAGCCGGCCTGCTGCGCCAGCGTCATCACCCCCACCACGCGACCGTGGCTCGCGCGGGCATCGGCTTGCACGATGACCCGGCCTTCGGTGCCGTACTGCGCGCGTTCGTTAGCGAGCAGCGCGTTCAGCGAGGCATCCGGCACGGGCCTTCCGTTCCAAAAGTAGCCTCCGCGGCGGTCAATGCCGATGACGATATCGTGCGCCACCGCTCCCTGCGACTGCGTCACTGCGGAGGTGGGCAGCTTCACGTTCAGGCCAGCGGTCTTTTCAAAACTCGCGGTGAGCATGACGATGATGAGCAGCACCAGCATCACGTCCACCAGCGGGATGATGTTGATCTCCACCTTCGGATGCAACTCGTGCCTACGCCCGCGCGACAGGCTCATGCGCTTCCTCCTTAGGCAACCAGCCCGCGGCGGTGTCTTCCCACTCCACCATCCGGCGGTTGATGGCGGCGGAGAGCAGGTGATGCCCGGCTACCGCTGGAATGGCTACCGCCAGCCCGCAGGCCGTCGCCACCAGCGCGGTGGCGATGCCGGACGCTACCACCTCGGTGCTCATGGTGTTCTGTATCTTCATCGCCTGGAAAGCCTGGATGATGCCGATGACCGTACCAAGCAAGCCGACATAGGCGGCGGTGTTGCCGATGACGCCCAGCACCGGCAGCCAGCCCTCCAGCCGGTGTCGCGCTACGGTGATGGCGGTGTCCATCAGCGTAGCCAGGTGCTCGCGTCCGCCGGAAATGTGCTCGTCGCGCAGGCTCGCGAGATGCGCGAGCACCCCGGATGATATCCGTCCTTGCGCAAACGCGCGATCCGTGCCACGGCAACGCGCCAGCGCCAGCAGGCGATCAATAATGATCACCCACGACGCCAGCGACGCCGCCAGCAGCACCAAAATTACCGGATCGTGCAAGAGATGTTGTATGGGCATGATGCGAATAGTCCTCTGGTGGGGCCGGGATTGCTGCCTCCCGACCCCACAGTTCCGTTATTTCCACGCCGACCGCAGTCCTACCTCCAGGCTGCGCCCTTCGGCGGGATATCCGGCAAGTTCCTGATACTCTTTGTCCAGCAGGTTGCGAATCGTCAGGTACGGCTGCACGGTGCCCACGGTACGGGTAATGGACAAGTCGAAAACCGTGCGAGCAGGCAGCGTGCCGGTGATGGCGGCGAACGTTACCGGGTCAAAGCCGACGATATCCAGCCGCTCATCACCCCAGCGCCCGGTGAGCGCGCACCCGTATTCGCGGAACCGCGAGGACAGGGTGAGCGTCGCCTGGTTGTGCGGCAAGCGCAACAGGCGGGCACCGCTGTTGCGGTTCGCTGAATCCAGGTAGCTGTAGGTGGCGCTAAGAGCGGTTTTTCCAGCCAGCTTCCGCGTCCATGTCAACTCCACGCCCTGGTGGCGGGTGCGCGCAACGTTATTGAAGGTCATACCCGCCCACTGGATTTCGTTGTAAACGCTGTTGCGAAAGATCGCCAGATCCAGACTGCTCCGCGCCCCTTGCCAGTTCAGACCCACTTCGTATTGCTGCGAGACTTCCGGCTGCAGGTTTGGATTGCCGGAAAAGCCCATGGCATTGTAATACATCTCCACCAGTGCCGGCGAGCGGAAGCCTTCACCATACGACAGACGCAGGTTCATGTCAGGGCGCACGGCGGTGTTGACGCCGACGCGCGGCGCCAGCCGGCTGCCAGCGGTGGAATGGTCATCAAAACGCAATCCTAGCACCAGATCGGTCGCCGAGGTCAGGCTCCAGCGATCCTGGGCGAAGAGCGCGCGCGTCGTTACTTCTTGATCCTGGGTGCTGGTGACTCCTCCGTCCTGCGTTTCGGTATCGCGATAGCGTTCCGCGCGATATTCCAACCCGGCCAGCGTACTGTGCGCGCCGCAGACGCGGCTGTAGGTCATCTCTCCTACTTTCGTATCGCCGGTGACCAATGAGCGAAACACCGCCGGATTGCCGGTCATCCAGTCAATGCCGGGATAGAGGTTATCCAGCACCTGCCGTACCACGTAAGTGCGCCAGGCAAATTCGCCGCCGCCCAGTTCGCGGCTGGCGGACAGATCATACTCATTTCGGTCCCACTCCTGGCGGTCGTCGGGATCGGCGAAGCCGGTGTTACCCATGTCGGCGCCGGGTACGCCCAGTTCGTCGCGGTAGTGTTCCGCGCGCAACTTCATCCGCCACCCGGCCACTTCGGGGAAGTCCAGCCGGCCAGCGAAATTCGTCGCGCTGAAGTCGCTGTTTGGACGCGTGCCGTCATATTCCGGCAGGCTGGTGGTGAGTTGCCAGTTCAGTCGCGGCAGTGCGCCGTAGAGTGACAGGTTGCGCGTCTGACGCCCGTTGCTGCCGTACCCGATCATGCTGCTGCCGCCGGAACCATCCGGCCGTTTTGTGATGATATTGATGACGCCACCGATAGCCTCCGAACCATACAGACTGGATGCCGGCCCGCGGATAATTTCCACGCGCTCGATATCCTCGACGGGGAATTTCGACAGGTCGGTGCCGCCCATGAAGGACGAGTTAGAGACGCGCATGCCATCTACCAGCACCAGTGTCTGATTGGCGGAGGTACCGCGGATAGCGGGCACGGCGAGGGCGCCGAACTGACCGTTCTGCTTGATTTCGACACCAGGAACGAGCTTCAGGGCGTCGGCGACGTTCTCCGAGCCCTGCCGGCGCATCTCCTCGCCGGTGATGACGGTCACGGTGGCAATGGACTCGCTCCGTGGACCCTCGATACGATCAGCGGTGACGACGACGGTAACTTCGGTCTCGTCGTCATCTACCGGGCTCTCCGCCCGGATGGGCAGGGCGAACAGAGCCAGCGCGGCAGCAAGCGCGCACAGGCGGGGGACAGTGAACATGGTGAGAACCTCCTCTAGGCTACGGACGTGATTGGGATGGAAGCGGTATCTGCTTCGCCGGCATCCACCTGGAGCGCCAGCGCGAAGAGCCAGGATGACAGGCGATTGAGATAGGTGATGACACGCGGATTGACCGGTTCGCCGGCCTGCGCAAGGCCGACGGCTTGCCGTTCCGCACGGCGGATGACGGTGCGGGCGACGTGCAGGTGGGCGCTGCCCATGCCTTCGCCGGGTGAGATAAACCCCTGAAACGGCGCATCCCACACATGCAGATCCGCTTCGAGTCGTTCAGTATGCGCCTCTTCCAGAAACGCGCCTGCCGTTCCGGGAGCGGCAAGTTCCGCCATGAGCAGGCGTAAATCGGCCTGCACGCGGGAGATGGCGATGGCCCAGGCGGTAGCATGGAACGAAGCGCGGGCCAGACCCAGGTGGGCCTGCGCTTCGTCGAGCGCGCCGATGGTTTCCAGGCGGCGGTCGCATTTCGGCAACGCGGCGCCGCCGATGAGACGGGTGAATCCCCCGTCGCCCTGTCCGGTATAGAGCATTTCGACCTCTTTCCGGTACGGAGGCCTGATGCCCGGTCTCAGACAAAACACCCCCGCCACGAATGGCGAGGGTGCGGCAAGACGGAGGGTGAATCCGGCGTCCGCACCAATTCCCGCGAAGTGGTGTCGAATCCCGCGCCGGATTCGGTCTCCTGGCTTCCGCGTCATCCTCCTCATGCGTCTTCCCATCCCATCTCTGGCGGGACAGTGACATCATGCACGACTCGTCGGCGGTTACAGTTGCGGGGCAGCGCCGGAATCGAACCGGCTTCCCATATAATCCGAGCGGCCAATCTTCAATTGTGGGAGAATACTACTCCTTCCGTGAGGGCTTGTCAAGAGGGGTAGCGTAAATATCTTTCTGGTATCTAGTGCCAAATCTAACACCATACACTGCCGGTAGTGTCGCAATACCGTGTCGCACCATGCATGAATCGAAGCGCGGCGATGCAGGATTTCGCCGACACGGCGCGAATGTGTATAAGCATCTCACCACCGGAGGTCTCCCATGCGCGCCTGTCTCATGACACTGTTTGTTTTC
>JAKIYB010000343.1 GCA_022708765.1 Armatimonadota bacterium
GTTACACCGATGGCGGCGAAAACTGGACGCTGGAGGGATGGTTGTATCCCGGCACTCGCGACCGGCTCACCTCTGACAGCTCCCGCCTGACCGCGCTGCCCGGCGGCGAGGTGGTGGCGTTTATCGTACGCGCAGACCGCGCGGACCACCCAGACGAAGGGTTGGCCAGCCATGAAACGCTGGGATTCGTACCCACCGACCTGCTGCTGGGACGCTCGATGGATTACGGTCGCACCTGGGACATCCCGCCGCCGTTCACGCCACCATCATTCGAATTATGCGCGCCGGTGACGCCGTTACGTGATGGGCGCTGGCTGCTGCCCACCTCCACCTGGCGCGGGTGGGACGGTTACTGTCCAAACGGCACGCGCATGGTTGCATTTGTTTCACACGATTTCGGACACACATGGCCGGAATACCTGGACATTATGCATCAGCCTGGCATCATCTTCTGGGAATCAAAAATCATCGAGTTCCCCGATGGTCGCCTTCTCGCCGTCGCCTGGGCATATGACGAAGAGGCCGGAAAAGATCTGCCAAATCACTACTGCGTCAGTCATGACGGTGGCTTGACGTGGAGCCCGCCAGCCTCCACTGGATTGCATGGGCAGACATTGACTCCGTTCCTGCTTGACGACGACCGCATTCTCTGCGTGTATCGCCGCATGGACGTACCGGGCTTATGGGTAAATCTGTCAACACTGGACGGCGACACCTGGACAAACGACGCCGCCGAACCGTTATGGGGTCATCATGCCGTCGGTCTCACCAGCGATTCCGCAGATATGGCGCACAATTTCAACGTCCTGCGCTTCGGGGCGCCGTGCATCACGCGCCTGCCCGATGGCATGCTCTTTGTTGCCTTCTGGTGCTATGAAGACTGCGTATCAAATATCCGCTGGTTCAAGTTTTCCATCACGTAACCCCGGCGTTCTCCGCTAACGCCAGAGAAGAGGTTGCCATGTCCAGTGTTCCCGGCGGCGTCTGGTCAGCCGTGCCGACGCCTTTTACCAATGAGTGGGCTATTGATGTTGAATCCGTGCACCGCATGGTCGCTCACCACATTCGACTCGGTATTAAAGGCCTATTCCTCGCGGGCACGAATGGCGAAGGCCCATGGATGCCCGCCGCCGACAAGCGTATCCTCACGCGCGTCATCGTGAAAGCGGTGGCCGGAAGGATGCCGGTGGCGGTTCAGGTGACGGATAACTCCGCCGCGCGCATCATCGAGAACATGCAGGCCGCACACGAGGACGGCGCGGACATCGCCGTCATCGCCCCACCTTACTTCCTGCTGAACGCCACGCCAAAGAATGTCATCGCCCTGTACCATCATGCCATTCACGCCTGCCCACTACCGGTCGGTATTTATGACCGCGGCAACCTGGGACCGGTGGTGGTGACCGACGATGCGCTGAAGGCTATCTACGCCGAGAAGAAGGTGGTGCTGCTCAAGGACAGCTCCACGCAACCTGCGCGAATGGCTATCGCGTTGGACGCAAAACGCCGCCGTCCCGGGCTGACGCTCCTTAACGGCTGGGAATTTAACTGCGTGCCGTATCTGCAGGCCGGCTACGACGGTCTCCTCCTCGGCGGGGGCGTCTTCAACGGATACCTCGCAAGCCTGATTATTGACGCGGCGCGCGCGGGCCAGATCAAACATGCGGAAACCCTGCAGCGCCGCATGAACCGCCTGATGTATGATGTGTATGGCGGAAAGAAGATCGCCTGCTGGCTCGCTGGCGAGAAGCGCCTGCTGCAGGCGATGGGCATCTTCACCACCTGGAAGAATTATCTAAACTACCCGCTGCTCGCATCCTGCGAACGCGCCATTCAGCGAGCGCTGGAGCGCGAACGCGATGTGCTACTGCCGGATGGAGACGCGAATGTCTAAACGCGTCATGACCCGCTCCGCCGCGGACAACGCCTATCTGCACAAGGATTTTCACGGCGCTTTGAGTGCGGCCATCGCCTATCTGCATGAACGCTACGGCGCAAACGCGGTGCGCGATTACCTGCGCCAGTTCGCCGCCGCGTATTATGCGCCCCTCACTGACGCCATCAATCAGCGCGGTCTGACCGCCCTTCGCGAACACCTGGCACGCGTCTACACCATCGAAGAGCAGGAGGTTGCCATCACTGGTACGGACGACGAACTCTGGCTGGATGTGCCGCGCTGCCCGGCGGTAGCGCACATGCGCGAACTCGGCTATCCTATAGCCGAATTATTTTACGAAACCTCGCGCACCGTCTACCAAACTATCTGCGACGGCACGCTCTTTGCCGTCGAGATGCTGGCACATGACCCTGACACGGGGCGCGCCCGCTTCCACTTCTTCAGGAGGCCGGCATGATTCCCTGTACCGATTTCATCCCCGCTTACAGCGAACTTTTCAAATACCTGCACGCGCGCGGCGGCGAAGCGGCGGTGCGCGAATTCTGGGCCGACCTCTCCGACCGTTTCCTCACGAACCTGCGCGATCTGGTGGCCAAACACGGCATCGCAGGTTGCTGGCTCTACTGGAGCCATACGCTCAATGAGGAAGCCGCCGACTTCACCATGGAATTGGACGAAGAGGCCGGCAAATTCCGTATTACCATGCACCGTTGCCCTTCCAAAGGCCGCTTGCTCAAGGAACAGCACCTTGAGCCCTACCCCGATTATTGCGCTCACTGCGACCTGCTTTACCGGCGCATATTGGAACCGCTTGGATATGAATATTCTCTCGTTACGTCACGCGTAGACGAAGCCGCCTGCGAACTGACCGTCCAAAGGCGGTAGGCAGACGGCTTCGGTTTCGTTGTCGTTCCGTCAGTAGGTATACGCCGTGAAGGTTTCATACATGGCGCGGATATTCTCCAGCGGGGTGTCCGGCCCAATTTCACCGCAGGCAATGATACCGCCGCCAGGTGTGCCCAGGTGATCGAACACATTGCGGATATGCGCCCGCACCTGTTCGGGCGTGCCATACGGCATCACCTTCTGCCGGTCCAGGTCGGTGCGGAAGCAAAGATTGCCGGCAAATTCGCGCCGCAAGACATCATAGCCGATGACTGACGCCTGGCAGTTGAGCACTTTCACCCCCATGTCAATCAGATCGGGGATGATGTCAATGATGTAACCGTCGGAATGGAAATCTACACCAGCGGCTGTCACCTTCTCGAACATGGCCTTATAGACCGGCTTGTAGAATTCGCGCCAGCGTTCCGGCGAAATGAGCAAACTGGTCTGGCTGCCCCAGTCATCGGCAAAGTGCAGGCCGTCATACTCATGTTTTAACCATTTATCTATCCACGCCAGGTTGAAGGCCAACAGGTCATCGCGCAGTTGATAGACTTCCGCCTCCGGGTAGACGAGATCAACGAGCAGGTTCTCCATGCCGCGAAGCTGCTGCATGGTCTCGAAGGTGGTAATCCACGCGCCGCGGGCGTAATACTCGTCACTGAAGCCCGCCATGTGCCCGCTATACAGGCGCGTTTTCGGCGGCCCGGCGCCGAATTCTGGCCAGGTGAAGGTTTTATAGTTGTCCCAATCTTCGAGCGGCCACTCGATGGGAATGCCACACATGCCCTCGATTTCGACATCCCACAGTACGCCGAAATCGTCGCGGTTGCGCCCGCTTTTATACAGCGGTGGAAAATCCTCACGTTGCATATCGGGCAGCAGGTGCCAGCCGAAATCCTCATGCACCTCCGCCAGAATCTCCTCCAGCGCCGCGCCGTACTTAATCTGCGTGGAGGGGAGGATGGCGTGTGAAATCGGCGCCCGATCGGGATGCTGGAAATTGATAGCGCGTTTGACGCGTTCGCGACTGTTCATAACTATCCCTCTTACCAATCTTTCTGTATTGCCGTTACGACCACCTGATCCAGCAGGAATTCGCCTTCGATGACTTTATGCAGTTTGTCATTGGCATCGGCAGATGACACCAGCGTGAAGATGACCGACGGCGTATCGTAGACCAGCGGCACCACCACTTCGTACGCCTTCCACTCGTGCGTGAGCGCCACCGGCACGGCATTGCTGCCGCCCGTCACGCGCCCGATCTGCAGGTTCGCCTTTTCCGGCGAGAGCAGTTTGGCGTAGAAGGTGACTTTCAGCATGGAATCCGCAGCCTTCACTGGCTTTGTCAGGTGCGCGGTAGCGCCGGTCATGTGTGACATGGCGTTCGGCGGCAGGTCTTTCAGCGTGACTCTCATTGCGCCGGTGTTGTCAGGCAAGCCTTTCGGCAGGTCTTTCGTCTCGGCGGTCAACATTTCCGGCGCCAGTTTCAGCGCGCGGGGGTTTTCCCAGTAACGCCGCACATTCCACAGGTACGGTCCAGCATCGAAAGAGCCATAACGGAGCAGGTTGTCCGCTTCCACCTTGAGCTTGGGCACGGCGGTGACCACGATGTTGTCGAGCAGGAATGCGCCGGGCACCACCTTTCGCGGGTAGAAGTTCTCGCAGTTCGGCTCCACAAATGAGAAGTTCAGTTCCGGGCTGTCGTAGCCAATCTGGATAAGCGTGGTATACGTCTTCCACTCTTTCGATAGTATGATCGGTTCGCACGATCCCCCGCCCCACGTGCGGTTGATCTGCAGGCAGCCATCACCATCCAATAACTTGGCGTCGAACCTCACCAGCAGATCGCTCTCCACAGTCTTCACCGTCGTGCCAAGCAGCCCGATGGCGCCGGTCTGGTGCGCGACGACATTCGGCGGCAGGTCTTTCAGCGTGACCTTCAAGGCACCTGCGGATTTCTTCTCCGTCTTCGGGTCGAGCATGGTATCGGTCTTCTCCCAGCTCAACAGCTCATTCATGCGCGTGGCTTTCCCGCCTACCGCGCTGTTCAGCGCCTGGAAGATCCAGCCGTCAATGCCTTTTTCAAAGTCTCCATTCACAGGCATGACCGGCGCCTGCGCCAGCGTGCATGCCAGCGTGCCACTCAACAGGGCGAGGCAGAAGAACGCTCTCATCGTAGGTTCCTTTCTACTATCTCTCAGTAAGCCGGCACGTCCAGCATTTCCGCTTCCGCCAGGGTAATGGGCATACCATCGCGCTCCATCGAGAGGTCGGCGGCGATGCAGGCCAGCGTGGACTGGTAGGCGTCGTCCGGGGTGATGTATTCCTTCTCGCCGGCAATGATGCGGCGCACGATGTCGCGCGTCTCGTCCGGCACATTATGGTACAGCTTCCAAGTGGGCAAGTCGGCGTAGTCCTCCACGCGCGCCAGGCGCGGGTAGAAGCGGCCGTCCTCATCGTAGCTGCGGATCACTCGCACGTGCGGGTGCCAGATATCCACGAAGAGCGAGCCTTTCGTGCCCACTACCGTATATTCCAGCC
>JAKIYB010000344.1 GCA_022708765.1 Armatimonadota bacterium
CACGATGACCCTGCTAGAGGTGGCGGAAGCGTCCGGCATCCCACTGGAGACGCTGGCGGAGCACTTCGCTGTCGCCGACATTGACCGGCGCGAGCCGCTGCGGGAGTTGAAGAAACGCTACCACTTTGATACGCAAGCGGTACGGGACTACGCGCAGGCCTGGATGAACAGGAGCGATACCGTCAAGCCATAAGAATGGGCTATAGTTACGGACCCACCACCTGCACCACATTGCCTTTGCCTTTATCGCCACGGTTCTTGTCGCCGCCGGCGAAAGCACAGGATGTCGCAACCAGCAGCATCACAATGAGCAGCCAGGAAAGCAGTCGCATGGTATTACCTCCTGCTAGGTGTTATCTAATTCCAGTATACCGCAAATGCTTGCATTGTCAAGGGTATATAGAAAAAATCCAGGGATAACAGACAAGGCTGTTCCCTGGATTTTCCTTTAGTGACCTAGCCGTTGTTCACAACTTTTTAAAGCATAAAAACCAATCCACGCAGCGCACCTTGGGATCGGCACTGGCCATACGGTCCTTTGCCGCGCCACAAGAGCCGGGCGGGGGCACGATCACTTCGTCGCCGGGCTGCCAGTTCGCCGGAGTGGCGACTTTTTCGGCGTCCGAAGTCTGCATGGCGACGAGCAGGCGCTTGATCTCCTGCATATTCCGTCCATTAGAGAGCGGATAGTAAAGCAACGCGCGCACGATGCCGTTCGGATCAATGAGGAAGACCGCGCGCACCGCCTGCGTGGTGCTCGCCGTCGGCTGCAGCATCCCGTAAAGCTTCGACACTTCCATCGTCAGGTCGGAGATTACCGGGAAGGTCACCTCGATGTCAGCCATGCCGTTAAACTCCACCTTCTCCTTGATGGTGCGCAGCCAGGCAATGTGACTGAAAGTGCTGTCAATAGAGAGACCGAGTAACTCGCAGTTCAACTGACGAAACTCTTCCTGCATCGCCGCGAAAGTCATGAACTCAGTGGTGCAGACGGGCGTGAAGTCGGCGGGGTGGCTGAAAAAAATCACCCACTTCCCAACAAAATCCTCGGGAAAAGCAAGGGGACCCTGCGTAGTTTCGGCCTTGAATGCCGGAGCAGGCTCTCCGATGAGGGGAACACGGCTGGTTACTTCAGACATGCTGATTCTCCTTTCACCTGATATTACAACTGCCAAGCCTCAGTTCAGGCAGCCAGATATATTTTCGCGCTATATGCAACTTTCACCTTCCTTGGTGAGTTATTACATTATCTATGTATTCATCATCCTTCGTCTGACATCCGTATTAATGGTCGCAGGTATTTTCCCCTGTCGCCAATGTCGCATCCAGATAGGCGCGCACCAGTACCTCCGGAGCGTCAACCGGTGCCCCGGTCACCACCGTGATGCCTTGTTCGGCGAAAAGCCCCTGCGCGCGCGCGCCCATGCCCCCGGCAATAATGGCCGTTGTCCCCTGTTCGTGCAGCCAGCGCGGGAGCAAGCCTGGCTCATGTGGCGGCGGGGTGACCAGGGTCAGGTTAGTAATTGTCCTTGCCTGTGCATCCACATCCACCAGAGCAAATTGCTCGCAGTGTCCGAAATGCAGGCATAGTTGGCCGGCGGCCAGGGGAATTGCGATACGCATAGTGTATGCCTCCTCAGGAGTGATATGCGAGGCTTGTTCCTGCCGATCACCCTCGCATGTATTCAGCAGTGACAGCGCCATCTCTTCGATGAGACTCGCTGTCGGTGACTTACCATATCGGTGCACGTACGGATGTCCATCGTCCCCCGCGGTCACCAGCGCCGGGTCCAGGGGAACGCGACCCAAAAACGGCACCAGCATCGCCGCGGCCAAGCGCTCACCGCCACCGGTTTTGAAAACCGTAACCACTTGCTGGCAATGCGGACATACGAGTCCGCTCATGTTCTCGACCACGCCAAGCACCGGCACGTTGAGCTTGCGGCAAAAGGTCACGGATTTACGCACATCAGCCAGCGCGACGGCCTGCGGGGTAGTGACGATGACGGCTCCATCGCAGTGACCTAGCGTCTGCACGACCGACAGCGGCTCATCGCCGGTACCGGGTGGGCAGTCAATGATGAGGTAGTCGAGCTCTCCCCACTCCACATCTTCGATGAATTGCTTGATGACACCGGCTTTTGCCGGACCACGCCAGATGACGGCGGCATCCTGGTCTTCAAGAAGGAAGCCGACAGAAAGCACTTTGAGCAATTCATATCCAGCGGGAACGAGCTTGCCGTTTTGCGCCTCGAGCCGTGTACCCACCAGATTTAGCATCGTAGGAATACTCGGCCCGTGAAGGTCAATGTCGAGCAAGCCGACACGTCGTCCAGCCATAGCCAGCGACATCGCGAAATTCACCGCCAACGTGCTCTTGCCGACGCCGCCTTTGCCGGACATTATGATAATTGTATGCCGGATACGCCGCAGACGCTCATCGTGCTCGATACGGGCTAATGCCTCTTCTAATGTCTCTTCCCGTTCCACGCAGGTGTCACAGGCTTGTGGTGAACGGCATGAGGAACAATCAGTCATACGCCACTCTCCTTCATTACTTGCTGGTGTAATCGCGCCCAAATCGTATGCAACGACTCGCTCGCAGGACTTTTGCTGAATTCAATGATGCTCTGACAAACTAGCTGCGCCTGCGTGACAACCGGATCATACGGAATCTCACCGAGCACACAAACCCCGTGCGCCAACGCGTAATGCACAATCTTCACGGCGTTGTCTCGATTGATATCCGCTTTATTGATGATCACGCTGGCCGGCACCCGGAAATGCGCTGCCAGGGTGACGACGCGTTCCAGGTCATGGATGCCAGAGACGGTCGGCTCCGTGACGATCACCACATGGTCGGCGCCGGAGAGCGAGGCAATCACTGGACAGCCGATCCCTGGCGGCCCGTCTACCAATATCAACTCACTCTCTTGCGCCTCCGCAATGGCACGAGCTTCACGGCGAATGAGCGTCACCAACTTCCCCGAGTTCTCTTCAGCGACACCTAACCGCGCATGCACCATCGGGCCAACGCGCGTATCCGAGCGATACCAATACCCGTTCATGGCGTCTTCAAAGGCAATCGCCTGGCGCGGGCAGAAGTTCGCGCACACGCCGCAGCCTTCGCACGCCACCGGGGCGATGGTCCAGACCATGCCAGGCCTATCATCGGTATGCCGGCATGCGTACGAAATGGCGTGAAAACGACAAACCTCGAAGCACAGGCCACACCGTGTACAGTGTTCCTGCAGAATGCGTGCCGTTTTACCACCAAAGAATTCATGGGTTTCCAATATGGTCGGCGTGAGAACGAGGTGCAGGTCAGCGGCATCTACATCACAATCAACCAGAACGAGATTCTTCGCGAGTGTGGCGAATGCTGCCGTCACGCTGGTCTTGCCGGTACCGCCTTTTCCGCTGATGATAACGATTTCTTTCATACCGGCGCCTCGCTTCTGATTGCAGCCATAATGGCTGTGAAACAGGGGATGGTATCCGGCAGGACATCCACCGCCATCTCCCCACGCGCATACGCCTCCGCGATACGCCGGTCATGCGGGATACGTCCCCAGATGGGAATCCCTTCCTGCTCGCAGAAGAGCTCGACTCGGTCATCACCGATATCCGCGCGATTGATGACCACCCCCATGGGACGATTCAGCGCACGCACCATCTCCACCGCTAGGGTCAAATCGTGCAAACCAAAGGCGGTCGGTTCAGTCACCAGCACCACGACATCACACGGGCGAATGGCCGCGATTACCGGGCAGGAGGTGCCCGGCGGCGCATCGAGGATGACGGTGGCGTGTGGGTCGGCATAGGTCTGTACCGCGCGAATAAGTGGTGGGCTCATCGCTTCACCGATATTCAACCGACCGTGTACAAAGGCCACGATACCTGCCATGCCACGCTCGACCACGCCAATCGGTCGTCCCACTTCAGTTATGGCCTTTTCGGGGCACACCCGCAGACAACCCCCACACCCGTGACAAAGTTCCGGAAAGACCATGGTGAGCGCAGGTAGCGCCGCTATCGCATGATACTGACACAGGCGGCTGCACGCTCCACACAGAATACAGCGCTCGGCATTCACTTCCGGCACAGGAATCGTCACCGACGTCGTTTGAGTGATGGCAGGATGCAGAAACAGGTGACCATTCGGTTCCTCAACATCGCAATCTACATATTGTACCGACTCATGGCGGCTAAGGAGACGAGCCATATTCACCGCCAGGGTCGTTTTCCCGGTGCCGCCTTTTCCGCTGGCAATGGCTATCTGCATCACATCACCTCCTCGCGCTCCGACCAGTCGAAGTGCGTGGCATCCACCCAACCATCTTCAGGCAACGCGCGGAAACACACCGGTCGTGGGCGTGCCCAACAACCATCATCGAGAATAGTCCACCGGGTATAGCGATTCATCGGTGTTGCCGTTTTGTCAATGCGAAAGCCATCGGGATGGTACCCAATCTGTATGTCGTGAGCCAGCATATTGTCTCCTTATGCTACCTTCCCCCCAGTATCATGATGCCGCCGACCAGCATGGCGATCAGTATATTGATCGCTTTGACTACCAGAAACGCACGCCTGGAGTGCGCCAGGAGCGGCAACATGCCATGCCCATCCTGCACGATGGAATTCGCCAGCAATACACTCAACGGAATCAACCCCTGCGCAAAGAGCGTGACGAAAACCAGATGCGGGCCGGATTCCGGGATTACGCCCACCAGACAGGCGATACTAAGCATGACCCAAACCCCATGGCGAAGAAGCGGCGCTACATCCAGATGGGTGGTTACCAGATGCAACAACACCAGGCTCCCCAGCGTCCACGCAAACACCCGCGGGATATGCTGGATGACGACATGCCGCCAAAGATGTTCTTCTAGAAAATGATCTGATACCGTCATGACGATCCCGAGAGCAATCCCGATAGTCAGCACAATGGTCACGCGCAACCAGTTCCACTCGGGGGGGCCGATCTCCCCGGTAATAATGCCCATCAGCAAGGCCAGCAACCCTACACCCAATACACCGCGACTCATCGAACAGTGGCGCCAATGCTGCCACCATGGCGTGGTATCGGTCACTAAGGTTTCATGATGATCAGGATGCAGCGTGAGTCCTTGGCACGCCATGAGGTACTGATCAAACCGCCGCCCGATCACCAGGTCAGTGGTGACGCCGGCCACTATGCCCAGCAGCAGCAACGCCCCATGGATGAGCAGGGCTTGCTGGGGAACCATGGCGAACATCACGAACGACTCGTCGCCCGCCGTGGCCAACATCGTAGTTACCAGTGCGCCCAAAGA
>JAKIYB010000345.1 GCA_022708765.1 Armatimonadota bacterium
GGCGGCGCTGGACGCCGGCGCGGAAGACGTGAAGACGGAGGACGAGGAGGTATACGAAATCCTCACCGCTCCCAGCGACGTTTATACCGTGAAGGAAGCGCTGGAAGCCGCCGGCATCGCCGTGCAGGAAGCGGAAACGCGCATGGTGCCGCAGACCACGGTGACGGTGACCGGTAAAGACGCTCAGCAGGTGATGAAATTGCTGGAAGAGCTGGAAGAGAACGACGACGTGCAGGCCGTCTACGCCAACGTGGACTTCTCCGAAGAGGCATTGGAATCCATGGCGTAACGGATGCGGTGTTTCGCATACCGCGGCCTCGCTCTTCCGGGCGGGGCCGTTTTTGTGCCACTTCCCTCACATGCCGGTCGGATGTGCGCTGACTTCCGCCCCCACCGGCCGCGCGGGTGTTTACACTGAAGCAATGGACCTGGCGCGGGAGGAGGTGGCGGATGAGGACGTGGCGGATGGCGCTGCTGATGGCACTGGCGATAAGCGTGCTGGGCATGGCGCGCGCCTACCCAACGCTCACGGGGCCGACCGGCCTTATCGCGCTGCCCAGCGGCGAGATAATCGAATCCGGGTTGCTTTTTGCCGCCGACGCGCACGATCAGCCCGTCGGGCGGGCGCTGCCGCTGCGCGCGCAGTTTGTCTTCGCCCCGGGATTTGAATTCGGCGCCGTGTATAACCCTTTCAACGACGAGGCGGTGCTTGACTACACCACTGGCGTGAACGCGAAGCTCGTTATCGGCCTGCCCGATGGCCCGCGCGTGGGATTCGGCGCGCAGTTCCTGCGCCTGCGCTTTCCCGCAGGAAACGAACTCGACTTCTGGCAGGGATACATCGCCTGGACCACCGACTTTAATCCCGAGCTTTACGACGTGTCTAACTTATCACTGACGGTAGGCGCGAACTGGACGCAGGCCGATGCGCCGGGTGGGCGCATAGACGCCATTCGCGGCTTCATCGGCGGGCGCATCCGCATGACGGAGCGTCTCGTGCTGGTGGGCGAATATCAGATGAAGGACGCCGACCTCGGTGATGTACGGGCGCTCTCGTCCTTGGGCGCCCGGCTGCACCTGAACGATTCGTTCGCTATGCAGGCCGGCGTCACGAACGCGCAGGGACTGACCGCGGGCGACATACACCACTTCTTCCTCGGCGCCAGCATGCTGCTGGCGAACAGCGAAGACCGCGATTATCCTGACAGCAGCCGGTGGTGAGTTCTCATTCCGCCGCCCACGCCCGCATCTGTTCGGCGTATTGTGGGATGGCCACCTCCGGCTCTTCCAGCGAGGGCACCCAGCGCTTCTCCCACTCCAGCGAGAAATATCCATCGTAGCCGGCGGCGGCCAGCGTCGCCATCGCCTCGGGCACCGGCACGTCGCCGCGTCCGAGCAGGACATAGGTATAACCTTCGCCGCCCTCGCTCATCACCGAGTCTTTGACGTGCGCGTGCATCACGCGGCCGTCAAGGTGGCGCATGCTTTGTTCTACCGTCTCGCCCATGATGCGGTAAGGGTGGTGAATATCCCAGAGCACGCCCACCGCCGGATGGTTCGCCAGCCGGATCAGTTCCATCAACTGGTCGGTGCGGATGAAAGCGTCATGGGTCTCGATGGCGATTTTTACGCCGCGATCGTGGGCATCGTCGCCGAGTAGGCGCAACGTGTCCGCCGCCAGATCCAGCGCCACCCCCGGCTCCATCGTCGCCGGATAGTTGCCGCAAAAGAGCCGCACGCAGGGGGCGCCGACTTCCTTCGCCAGGTCCAGGTAGAGCCGCGTGTGGGCAATCGCCGTGTGGCGGTCCACCTCGGCGCCCATCGCATGGACGATAGAGACGGAACTGGACAGGCAAGCCGCCCGTACCCCGGCGTCATCCAGCCGCCGCCGCGTTTCCGCTACCCCGCCGGGCGAGAATTCCGGCGTTTCCGGCAGGTCTACCTTGTCCAGCAATCCGCGGAATTCGATGCCGTCGTATTTGTACTTCACCGCGGCGTTGAGTATCTGGTCAAAGGTCCACCCCGGACAACCGAGCGTGCTGAAGGCGAGTTTCATGTCATGTATTCCTTTCTATGAGAAACTATACTGGATACTCGTCCATCACGCCGCCCCGCTAAAAAGCCGTTGTGCGGATTCTTGCACACGGGCGCGGATGCGCGCTTCATCGAGTGCCAGCAGGTGACGGCCGCGCAGCAGCACCTGGCCATGCACGATGACGGTATCCACGTCGGCGCTCTTCGCGGCGTAGACGAGGTGGGAAACTTCACGGCCCTCCGTCGGCGCGAGGTGCGGCGCGGTGAAATCGAGGAGGGCGATATCCGCCAGCGTGCCGGGGGCGAGGACGCCAAGATCGTCGCGGTGCAGTGCGCGGGCGCCGTCGCGGGTGGCCATCGCCAGTGCCCGGCCGGCGGGCAGCGCGGTGGGGTCGCCGCTCACCTTCGCCAGCAGCGCCGCCAGGTGCGCCTCACGCAAGAGATCCAGCGTGTTGTTGCTGCCCGCGCCGTCGGTGCCCAGACCCACGATCACACCCGCCTCCTGATACGCGCTCACCGGCGCAATGCCGGACCCCAGCTTCATGTTGCTGCTCGGGCAGTGGGCTACTCCTACTCCGCGTTCAGCGAGGAGGGAAATCTCTTCCGGCTGTGGATGCACGCAGTGGGCAGCGGTAACGGGCACGGTGAATAGGCCGACGTGGTCCATGTAGGCGATGGGCGCGAGGCCGTGCTGCCGCAGGCTCTCCTCCACCTCCGCCTCCGTCTCCGAGAGGTGGGTATGGATGCTCACACCCAGTTCGGATGCCTGCTCGACCACCTGGCACAGCATCGCCGCCGGCACGGTATAGGGGGCGTGCGGGCCGAACATCGGGGTGATGCGCGGGTGCCCTTCGTCGCGGAAGGCGCGCACGCGCTCGATCGCTCTCGCCAGCAGCTCCGCGCCGTTGGGCGCCACGCCAATAACCACGCCGGAGAGGTGGGCGCGGATGCCGCTCTCGCGCACCGCCCGCGCCACCGCCTCCACATGCCAGTACATGTCGCAGAACGTCGTCACCCCGGCGCGCAGCATCTCGGCGATGCCCAGCAGCGACGCCCAGTAGACATCCTCCTCGGTGAGATGCGCCTCCACTGGCCAGATCTTCTCCCGCAGCCAGGTCATCAGCGGCAAATCATCCGCCGCCCCGCGAAAGAGCGTCATCGCCAGGTGCGTGTGCGTGTTAACGAGCCCGGGAATCGCGACCATGCCCGCGCCGTCAATGACGGTAGCGTCGTCCTTCGCCGCCGGCGCCTCCGCTATCGGCCCGACGTAGACAATCCGCTCCCCCGCCACGACAATCGCCGCGCCATGCAGCACGCGCTCCTCATCGTCCATGGTGACGACGGTGACGTTATGGATATGAATATCCGGCATAATTCCCCTCAATCCGTATCCTGGGCGGGCGAGCGTCCTCGCGAGCCGACTCCGGGTGGAAATCTAATCCGTCGTGCGTATGCGATAGCTTCTCTATCGAACACGATATTCTATCACTTCCATCCGGAGTCGGCTCGCGAGGACGCTCGCCCGCCCATCATCAATACACCCCATATTTCAACCCCGCCGCGATAAATGCCCGGTAGTTATCCGCCGTCCGTGGGGCCAGCGGGATGTTCAGCGGACCCGCCGTCGGCATCAGCACGTAGCCGCCGCCGGCTTTAGCTTCGTCCATCATCACCTTCACGCGGGCGTCAATGTCGGCGGGGGTTTCCGTCTCCAGGTATTTCAGCTCCATGTTGCCGAAGAGGATGAGGCGGTCGCCGTAGCGCTGCTTCACCTCGCCCATGGGAATGTCCCCGTCGGGCGGCGGTTCGATGGGGTCAATGGCGTCGGCGCCCGTCTCGACGATCATATCCAGCACGCGGCGGGTGTGCCCGTGGCTGTGAATGCGCGCCCAGCAGCCGTAGCTGTGGATGAGTTCGATCATCTCCGTCACGTACGGCACCACGAATTCCTTGAAGGCGCCTGGCGGCAGGTACGGCGGCGTGCAGTATTCCGGCCCCCAGATACGGTAGAACGGCCCACAGCCTGCTTCGAGCATGCCGCGCAGGTTGTGCATGATGCGTGCGTGTGCCTGGTCACACAGCGCGCGGATGAGCTCCGGCCGCGTCATCGCCATGATGGTGAATTCGCCGAACTCGAAGAGCGGCGCCACGTAGCCGATGGCGTCGCCGGTGTCGCAGAGCACGATGCCGCGGTCGCCCACCTCGGCGTCGAGTTTTGGGAACTCGGAGGCGTCTACCGGCATGGGGTGGAAGGGGATGGAGAGATAGCGCTCCGCGTCTTCCTCATCTTTACAAAAATGCTCGACCGTCCACGTGGTCTTCACGTTCGGGGTAAACTTACTGGTGGTGTAGAGCGGGCCTTTCGGCGTATGCACCGTCGTGCGGGTGACAGTAAACTCCCCCTCCTGCCACGTCTCGCTCTCGGTGGGCACGTCGTTGGGGCTGGCCGGCGTATAGGCCCCCCACAGCGCGAAGGCGTCCGTTTTCTCGGTGATCTCCGCCATCAGCGGCTGATACGACGGCTCGTCCTTCGGCCACCCCCAGGTGCCGAAGACGGAGAACTCGTAGGTGGATATCGGCACGCGGTCCGTCGGCTCCCGCCGCAACAGCGCCAGAATGCGTTCACGCCCGGTCATAAGAAGCTCCTCTATGGGCTTTCTTCGCCGGGAAGGGGAAGCATCCCTGCCGCGAGTATGCTATCATAGGAACGAACAGGAGGCTCGATGGCGATGCGGTGTCCGCGCTGCGGCGTGGAGTTTCCCAATGACGTGATGCTCTGCCGGCGGTGTGACGGGCGATTGCAGCGGGTGGAGGAGCGGCCTGACCGGCTGACGTGGCTGGCGGCGGCGCTTTTTCTCACCGGGCTGGCGTGCGTGGCGGCGCTGGCGCTGGGGACATATTTTCTGGTGGGGGTGCCGCGCGCGCTGTTCTTCTTTCTGAGCACCATCACGCTGGTGGGCGGGTTGGGGCTGTATCACCTGCGCCCCTGCGCCGTCGGCATGCGCGACCGCTCGGCCACCATCCTCGCCTCGGTAAGCTGGGTGGCGCTCATCGCCTGCTTCTTCATCCAATACCCCGATGCTTCCCAGCATCCCTTCGACCGCCATCGCCAGACCTGCCTGGAGCACCAGTACCAGATCAGCGTGGCGGTGCTGATGTATTGCCAGGATCACGACGAGACGCTGCCCCGGATGGATAACATCGAACAGTTGAAAAAGGACGTGCCGGCGCCGGAGGCGGTGTGGA
>JAKIYB010000346.1 GCA_022708765.1 Armatimonadota bacterium
CCCGGTTCCAGCCTGAAAAGCAAACTTCGCGCGCTGCACGAGATGACGAAAGGGAATTTCGGATCTCAGAGACAACCTGGACAACCACACCAATGCCAGAATCCACAGTGTGTAACCTGCCGTCTCTTTGGCGTTGGCGCGTCAGA
Source organism: Armatimonadota bacterium (assembly GCA_022708765.1). Lineage (GTDB taxonomy): Bacteria > Armatimonadota > Hebobacteria > CAIYQO01 > CAIYQO01 > JAKIYB01. Next base: position 147 of record JAKIYB010000346.1, read on the forward strand.
GCGCGTCGAAAGCGGTCCCTGCCGTTTGGTCGTACGCGATTGCATCATCGCAGAGGAGGATCCTGCGACGGAGCGGGTTAAAGAGCAGTCACAAGGACTGCCATTTACCGAAGAGAAAACTGAAACGGCTATTGATCGAATCACTGGCGCAGCCAAGGGAACTACGCTGCGAAAAACAGAGCGCGTGCCGGCCGGCGTGGCGTTTGCGCTGGATCTGTCCCTACGCGTCATGGATACCGATGATGAAGCTCAACTGCTTGAGACGTTGAAAGACGCCATGCGCTTGCTGGAAAAGGATGCTCTGGGCGGCAGTGGCAGCCGCGGCTACGGCAAAATCCGCTTTGAGCAACTCACGCTGGACGGGCAGGCATTCACCCTGTAGGAGGTGCGGGATGCGCGAGATGCGGGTCACGCTGCGCCTGCGGTCGGGGCATATCACCCCCTTCCAGGCGGATACACTATTCGGTCACCTCTGCTGGGCGCTCGCTGAACGCGACGGCGCGGATGCCGTCGCGGCGTTCCTGGCGGCATACCAGGAGCGCCCACCCCTGCTGGTCTCAGACGGCTTTCCCCTGCTGGATGGGCGCGTCTATCTGCCGATGCCGGCACTGTCCTGGCCGAGTTTTCTCCATCTAGCTGCGCGCTTTCATGTTGGCGAGGATGCCGCCTCGCGTCCGCGCCGGCGCCTGCTGGCCGGTGCCCTCAAGCGGGTGGCGAAAACTCCCTTCGTGACCGCACAAGCCTTACTACCATTACTGCACGAGGGATTGAGTGCCATGCGCCTGGTTGAGCGTATCTTCACGTTGGCCTGGTGCCCGAAAGCGCTGGTGCCTCGCACGGAGACCGGATGTGCCTGCACACACTGGGAGGCCTGCCCGGCGCTGAATCCCGAGGTGCCGGAGACTGCCGCGTGCCAACAGGCGAGCTATCCAACCGCAAAACGCGACGTGGTGATGCACAACACCGTCAACCGCCTGACCAGTGGCGCGGAAGCCCCCTTCCAGGTGGAAGAGCGACACCTGGACCACGACATCGCCTTCTTCGTCACGCTGGATGAGACCCAGTTCAGTGCTGATCGATTGCGGATGTGCCTGAAATACCTCGTTGACACTGGATATGGCAAAGACCGGTCCACCGGCAAAGGCGCCATTACCGACTCTTCGCTGGATACGCACGCGCTGCCGGTGCCCGATGGCGCAAACGCCTTCCTCTCGCTGTCATCAGCATATGCGCCGTGTGCTGGCGAGTTATCGAATCAAGCCTGGTATCAGGTGCATGTCAAATATGGCAAGCTCGGTGGCGGGCTGGCGACGACTAGCAACCCGTTCAAGAAACCGGTACTGATGTTGCGCGCGGGCGCCGTGATCACCGGAACGCCTGATCGAACGTATGGAGGGCTGATCCCGCACATCCACTGGGAGCGTGATGAGATCGTGCAGTATGGGTACGCCTATCCGCTCTGGATGCGATTGGAGGATGACGATGCCTGACCGGATGACAATACAGACCTATCGCGTCCGCATCCTGCCACTGACGGACCTGCATGTGGGGAGCGGGGAGACGGCCATCCCCGGCGAATACTTCGTCTTCCCCAAGGACTTGCACGCCTACTTCATTGACCTTGGGCAGGCGACGACTCGGAACGCGAAACTGCGCGAGTTCGTGTTACGCGAGATGAAGCAACCCCAATGGTTAACAACCATTCGCCAACAGCCGGGATTCGTATCGTATGTCAAGGAGCATGCTCGCTTTGTGGTGGAGATGGGAGACGATGCCACTGACATCCATGAGAAATGGGACCAGCACACGACGTCACTCACGGTGAGTCTGCTGCCGCGCACCATCCAGGGACCGATCATCCCGGGAAGTTCTGTCAAAGGCGCTATCCGGACGGCTCTGGTGGCGCAAGCGTGGACGGCGAATGATCATTACCCCGTACCTCCGCATCCGAACGCCGCTGCAGAATGGGAACGTCAGGTGATGGGGGCTACGCCGAATTATAAAGGACGTTTTGACATCTCCAGTGATCCGCTCAACGTCCTGAAAGTGGGTGACCTGTCACCACAGCACACGATTCCGGATACCATCTTGCATCGCATCCAGCGTGAAGGCATGGCGCCAGGAGGTGACGCCGCTGACCTGCAGGATTATCGTGAATGCTTGCCGGGCGTCATGCTGACGGATGGCACCGCGTATTACCTTGATGGGCAATTCACGCTGACGGTGACACGCGGACAGGAACCGGCATTGACCGCGCCGATGATGCTGCAACGCTGCCAGGACTACTACGCCGGTGTTCTGCAACAAGAAATATTCTACTGGCGCCAAAAGGACCAGGACACTGCCGGATTGTATGAAGCGCTCATGGAGGAAGGATCCGACAATGAAGCACTCATCCGCATTGGATGGGGCAGCGGCCAGACGGCTCTGCGCATCCCTGACGGGCCCTCCCCGAAGACGCGTGCCCTGGTCGGCGGCTATCCTCCCGGCTGGGCGTTGTTACGCATTGATGAGGGGGAGGCCTGATGCCGGTCTCCCTGGTCACCTGGATGTATCCGCTGGAGGATAGTTCGCTCCCGCATCCTTGCAGTGAGTTGTTGCATGCCGCGTTGTTTGCCATGGCCAATGCCCATAAGCCCGCGATGGCGGCGGCGTTGCATGATGGCGATGACATCCGCCCCTTCGCGCTCTCGACGCTCTGGCCGCGCACGCGGGTGAACGGCACGGCGATGGCACTGGCAAAGATGACGGGGTGTCGCTTCCGGCTGTCGCTACTCACCGAAGACGCGGTAGAGACCTTTTACGGCGGGCTGACGGCTGCCCAGGGCGCCGGCATGCCGATGCGGCTGGGCGCGTCTCTCTTCAAGATCGTCTCCACCGAGATGGAGGAGGGCTGCGGCGCGGTGCCGTATGATGCGTTGCCAATGGAGATGGAGCGCGCCGTGCTCCGCTTCCTGTCGCCCACCACCTTCCGCCGCGCCGGCCAATCCTATCCGTTGCCCGATCCGTCGCTGGTTTATGGCAGTCTGTGGCGGAAGTGGCAGGCCTTCAGCACGGTGCCGTTTCCCCAGGACGCATGCGATGAGCTTCTCGGCGCCGTGGCGCTGTCGCGGGCGGCGCTGCGCACCCGCGGGTGGCAGTTCGCGCGGTATCTGCTCACTGGCTTTACCGGGGTCGCGGAGTTTGTGCTGACGAAAGAAGTTTCCTCCGAGGCACGCCGGCTGTTTGGCGCGCTGTCACGTTTTGCCCGCTACGCCTCGGTGGGGTTGCGCACCACCATGGGCCTGGGGCAATGCGTCCTGTTAGAGGAGCCATAACCGGACTTACGGATATGTGCATGTAGCCGGCAACGAGCAAAGCGCTGTTCCTGGAACTGGGAACGGCTGGCTATACGGAGCAGCACTGGGATGATGCGGCATACGCGCTACGTGAATTCAGGGGGAAGCGCGCGTAACGAGGCATTCGATGAGTATTCTCTACCTGGATGAATACGGCGCGACATTGCGAGCGTCCGGCGGACGCTTGCTCATTGAGAAAGACGGCGAAACGCTGGTGACAGCGCGGCCGCAAGAAGTGGAACTGGTCATCGTGCTGGCGAATTGCGGATTCACCAGTGCGGCGGCGCAGATACTGTTGAACCAGGGGATTGATGTCGCGTTTGTGGATACTCATGGTGAATACCTGGGACGCCTGGAAGGCGCGATGGGGAAGAATGTGCTGTTGCGACGCCGCCAATATGCGCTGGCGGATGATCCGGAATTCTGTTTGGCGCTGGCACGGGCATTGGTGCAAGGGAAAGTCGCCAACATGCGCACCATCGTCATGCGTTACGCGCGCGAGGGCGTCACGAATTTGCACGCTCCCATTGCCGAAATGGCGGCTGTGCTGGACGGATTGGATGTCTGTCCGTCCCAAGAGAGCTTGCGCGGAATGGAAGGTACTGCCACTGCGGCGTATTTTGGGGCAATGGCGCGGATCGTCCAGCCACCATTTAGCTTCAGCGGTCGGAATCGCCGTCCACCACAGGATCCGGTCAATGCCATGTTGGGATTCAGTTACGCGTTGTTACTCTCATATGTAGAACGCGCGGTATCGGCGGTGGGACTGGACGCGTACTGCGGATATTACCACCAAGATACGTATGGGGTATGAGTCTGGCGCTGGATTTACTGGAAGAATTCCGCCCTGTGCTGGCCGATGCGGTGGTCATTGCCGCATGTAATCGCCATTGGCTCGATCCCGACCGTGATTTTGAAGCACGCGATGGCGGCGTGTTTCTTAACGAATCAGGGAGGCAGACCTTTGTACGCCGTTTTCACGCACGAATGGAAGAGACGGTGAGCGCGCTGGGAGCCGACACCGGGCCTGTGCCGTATCAGCAGGTGTGTGTGAATCAAGCGCGGCTCCTGGCCGCGTGCTTGCGTGACGGCACGCCAGATTATCAGCCGTTCCTTGTGAAATGAGACGGGCGATGCTCTATGTAGTCGTATACGACCTGCCCGATAATCGTCGGCGTACGAAACTGGCGAAAGTGTTGTTAGCCTTCGGCGATCGTGTGCAGGAGAGCGTGTTCGAGTGTGACCTGAGCGACGCGGCGGAACTGGCACGCATGGTGAAACAAATCGAACGGCGTATCTGCGTAGACAAAGGCGATGCCGTGCGCATCTACCGCCTGTGCGCGACCTGTGTGAATGAGGCGCTGGTGCTGGGCGGCACATCACTGGCGCAGGATCCGGAGCTTATCATCGTATAGACATTTTTCGAGCGAGACGGCAATGACTCGTTCGGGCATGTCGCTCGGAAGTAACCTGAACGCACCATGGCAGATTCTGCTTGCGTGAAGCACCCTGACAACCGCATAGTGAATACTCGCTCGGAATAAGAGGAATTTATACTCGTGAGTTGAACGTAATGCAATACGGCGGTCTGAAAGCCGCTGATTCCCGCGAGGGTATTGAGACAAAAATACCGCGCCGACTTGCTCAACAGGAACACGTATTCATGTCTGAAAGCCGCTGATTCCCGCGAGGGTATTGAGACAGTCAAGGAAGACACACGGAAAGAGCCGCCAACCACCGTCTGAAAGCCGCTGATTCCCGCGAGGG
>JAKIYB010000347.1 GCA_022708765.1 Armatimonadota bacterium
TCACCCGGCGGCACGGTGAGCACACTGCCGTAGAGCAGGTTCAGCAAGTGCTCTTCGCCCTGGGCGTTCTTCGCGATGAGCAGCACTCCCGCCGCCGACGCGAGCGCGTATGACGTGCCGATGGCGTTCTCTCGCGGCAGATAGCGCCCCAGCGCTGGCCAGGAGAAGAGTAGCGCGCCCAGCACCACTCCGCCCAACGCCGCCAGCGTCGGATTAATGCGCAGAAAGAACGAGAGCGCCACCGCCGCTGAGACAAGCTGCGCTAGTGCTACCGCCAGAAAGACCAGTCGCTTGAGGATGACGTATACGGAGAGAAAGCCGCACGCCGTACCCACAAGCGCCGACGCGAGGTAGCTGCTCAACATAAATGGGCTGAGAAGATCTTGCCACATAGCATCCCTTTCACACGACCACATGCATGCCGTTGATGGTATGCACCTGCACCTGTACGCCGTAAAAACCGCTTAATACTTCGCTGCTGCGCGCGTCGTCCACCGGCAGCATTTCCAAGTGGCGGTCCACCAGCGCCATGCGCGTGGCCAGCGTCAGCACTACATAGAGCAGGTGACTGACCACCAGCACCGTCAGACCGTGTTCGGCGCGCAGGCGCTGAATCAGTTCGATGATAGTGCGTTCACTGCCGACATCCATATCGGTGGTGGGTTCGTCTAGCACCAGCACCGTGGGCTGGCCCGTAAGCGCGCGGGCGATGAGCACCCGCTGCTTCTGCCCGCCAGATAATTCACGGTACATACGCCGAGCGTGCTCGATCATACCGACTTCCTCAAGTGACGACAACGCCGCCGCCTGATCATCGCGGCCGGGTCGCCGACCGGGGCGCAGCAAGCCGTAACGCCCCATCAGCACCACGTCCGCGGCGTTCAGCGGGAAGGTCTCGTCCACCACTTGCCGCTGCGGCACGTAGCCAAAGCGCACGCCCTCTCGCCCGGCGGGAAAGGTGACCGTTCCACGTACCGGTGGCAGTAAGCCCAGCAGCGTCTTCAGCAGCGTCGTTTTTCCCGCGCCGTTCGGACCGAGGACTCCCAGCACCTCCCCCGGTACCACCTCAAGCGAGACATCCGGCAAAATCACCTTTCGCCCATAGCCCATATCCGTCCGCAGACATCGTATCAATGGCGTATTTGACATATGCTCTCCTGGCCGGCGCCCGGCGTCGTACCGGGCGCCGGCATCGTGCGTTATTTCGCGTCGCGCAATTGCGTGATGGTGACATCGAAGAGGCTGAAGAAGTCGTCCGCCCCCTTCGCGCCGCCCACGCTGGTAGGCAAAGTCACCACCGTCGCCTTCGCTTCCCGCGCCAGCAGGTCGGTGAAGCGGGTGGGGTAGTACCCCGCCGTCATCACCAGTGTCACACCTTCGCGCTTCATATCGGCGATGAGTCCGTTCAGGTGCGCCGCCGACGGCGGGATGCCGGGTTTCGGTTCCACCGTGTCCGCCAGCGTCATCCCGAAGCGTTTCAGGAAGTAGTTCCAGGTGGTGTGGTAAGTGACCACCTTCTTTCCCTTCAGTGGCGCCATCCGCGCCTGCCAGTCTTTTATACGGGCGTCAATGCGCTGGGCGAAGGCTTCGTAGTTGGACTGGTAGGTTTGCGCTCCAGCGGGGTCCACCCGTTTCAGGCTGGCGAGGATGGACCGCGCGATGACCTTGCCGTTCTCCGGGTCCAGCCAGTAGTGTGGATTGCCATAGATATGGATGTCACCGTGCGAACCATCTACTTTTCCGGTCGGTACCTCCAGTGGCGCGATGGCGGTCGAAGCGTCCACGTAGCCCGCCGCACCTTTGCGGATTTTCGCGTTGCGCGAAGCGTGAATGAGCGAATCCATCCACAGGTCCAGGTCCATGCCGACCCGCACCACCATCTTTGCGCGGGCCAACTTCGTCACGAAACTCGGTCGCGGCTCCACCCGGTGCAGGTCCTGGTCGGGCAAAGCCAGACTTTCCACCATCACCCGCGCTCCGCCCAAGGCGCGGGTGATGGAAGCTAGGTCCGTGGTCGCGGTAACCACGTCAACGCCCGCGATGGCACACGCCGCCAGCAGGCCGAGTATGAGTATTGATACACAATACCGCATGGGAAGCCTCCTTTACTGCAGTACGTGAGCATGCGGGCCAAAGCCGAAGACCAACTGCAGCGTGACGGTGTGTTCCGTTTCGCCCTTGTGGTTCTGGCCCCGGGTCACCTGCCCACGCAGAAAGGTCGTCTCGTTCAGGTAACGGGTGGCGAAGAGTGATACTCCGGAGAGATGCGCCGCCGGGTCGCCTTCCTCCACGGGAACCTGCGTCCAGTCGTAGCGTGCGCCCAATTCGACGAATTTACTCGGCTGGAACGTGCCCAGTGCAACGAAGCCGAATTGCTTCGTCTTCTCATCGCCTTTTTGCTCGCGGCGGACGGCTTCCGCCTGCAGCAGCAGGCGGCGTTCGCGCGGCAGCCACTTCCGCCAGGTCACATCGGCGCCGTAGAGCGTGATGTCCGGCCGGTGAATGTCGACTAGATTGCCGGCGTTGTCCAACTCCTCATGGTAACCCTGGCCCCAGCCGCCGCTGACGCCGATCTCGACCTCACTCTTCGTAGATATCGGCAGTCCAGTCCACAGGCGGGCGGTGGTGAAGCGGTCATGGAAAGCCGCGCCGCCGTGTTCGTGTTCTTCACCTTCTTCCTCGTGATGTTGTTCACGCGCCTTCCAGCGCCCCACCTGCGCCTGCAGGAAGGCATCGCCGGGGGTGAGTAGACCACTTACCTCAAAGCCGTTGCCGATGAACTCCTCGCCCAACAGGTTGCGGGTGACCAGCGGCAGGTCGGCATAGGGAAGCTGATGCGGATGCACAGGATTTACCTTGCCGAATGGAATGCGCAGAATACCGATACGACCGCCAACAGGCGCGCTGCTGGTGAACTGCTCGATGGTGACATACCCCTCCTCCACTTCAGCGGAGAAGTCTGGATCGTGCAGGGCGATGACTACATCGCCGCGAATGCCGGGGTAAATCCCGGCGCCGAAGACCACCTCCACCTCTTGCAGTTGCAGATGGTCGTCAATATCGGCGCTTTCGCCATTGGTGAGGGTACCGATGGCGTTACCGATGATGCTGATGTCCGGCAGCATGCTCGCTGTAGGCTGTGTCGGCGTCTCCTGTGCCGCCACTGCCAGGGCGAGCAGGCACAGTATCAGGAATGAAAACCAGGACCGTTTCATAAGAATTCCTCCGTTTGATGTCATGTGTATCATATTGATGAACGTAACCGAGCGAGTACCTGCTGAGGAGGAGCGCGCGCGAGAGAACAGATCGCTACCGACTTGGTGGCGCGGGCGTCGGGGTGCATGAAGGCCAGAATAGCGATGACGATGACCACCGCCACCACGATGAGCAGGGGTAGTGGAATGGCCAGCGCATGCCAGGCGCACAATGCACAGACAAGCGGCGACACGGCAATCGTGCTATGGTGGGATGTCCGGCACTGAAGGTCACGATGCACGTGCATCGAAACCATGCCGGACAACGCCAGGTAGAAAAACAGCGCCAGCCAGAGAAGCAGCATCGGGCGGCGACGCCACGCGGCCATGGGTCGTCCTTTTGGGTCACACTACGACTGGGAAGGGCAAGGTACGAGTTCAGGCGCGGGACGCGGGTGGGGCGCGAGCGGGGCAGGAGGAGATAATCGTGGAAAGTGTGAAGGTGTCAGCACCGGTGACAGACCTGGCCACATGCGTCGGCGACACGAGCACGAGCGGCACCATCCCGGCGCAGGAGGACGCGGCGGTACGCCAGATGCACAGCGCGCACTCGTGATCGCTGACGGCCATGAGCGCAGGCGACGTGGAATCGGCCTGATGCGCGTGCTGGTGAGGGTAACTCCCAAGCAGCACCAACGCCAGGTACGCGCAGAGCGCCACCAGCAGCCAGCTTGTCCGTCGAAGCATTCGCACAGAAATCATTATAGTGCCTCAATCGTGTTTATGCAAACCATCAGGATGACTCGATGCTCAGAACACCCCTTGACCATTCGGTTTCATTATAGTATCATTCGGCAACGGTACTTGCATCGCAATTTTGCAGAAAGGAGAGGAATGTGGCACTCGTGCTTATCCGGCGGGAAGGGCTGCTGGCCGCCCTTGCCCGCCGCAACCTGAGCCAGGCGAAATTCGCGCGCCGCCTCGCGTGCAGCGCCGGGTACCTCTCCGACCTGCTGCAGGGGCGCTACCAGCCGTCCGCCGAATTGCGCGAGCGGATGCTGGCCGTATTGAATGATCCCGCGGTCGCCGGCGACCTGCCGCCGGTACAATGGGACGACCTGTTCGCGACCGCGCGCGAGCAGACCGAGGATAGCACCATGCCGGAGAAGATTATCATATTCGACACCACGTTGCGCGACGGCGAGCAATCGCCCGGTGCCAGCATGAATATCGAGGAGAAGCTGGAAGTCGCCCGCCAGCTCGCGCGCCTGGGCGTAGATGTCATTGAAGCGGGTTTTCCCATCTCTTCCCAGCGCGATTTCGAGGCGGTCTACCGCATTGCCGAGGAAGTGCAGGGGCCGGCTATCGCCGGGCTCTGCCGCGCGAACGAGAAGGACATCATGGCGGTGGCCGAAGCGGTGGCGCCCGCGAAGCGCAAGCGCATTCACACCTTCATCGCCACCTCCGACATCCACATGCAGTATAAGTTGCGAAAGTCGCGCGAGGAAGTGCTGGCGATGGCGGTCAAAGCCGTGCAACTGGCGAGATCGCTCTGCGACGACGTGGAATTTTCCGCCGAAGACGCCACGCGCTCGCAGGTGGATTTTCTCTGTGAAATCGTCGAGGCGGTCATCGCCGCCGGCGCCGGCACGGTGAATATTCCGGATACCGTCGGCTACACCACGCCGGACGAGTATTTTGAGTTGATCACCGCGTTGCGCACGCGCGTGCCGAATATCGAGCAGGCGGTCATCAGCGTGCATTGCCATAACGACCTCGGGCTGGCGGTGGCGAATTCACTGGCAGCCGTGCGCGCCGGCGCCGGGCAGGTGGAGTGCACCATCAACGGGCTGGGTGAACGCGCGGGCAACGCCGCGCTGGAAGAGATCGTGATGACGCTGCGCACGCGCGCCGACCGCTTCCCGGCCACGACCGGCATCAACACGCGGGAAATCACCCGGACCAGCCGGCTGGTCAGCGACGTCACCGGCATTGCCGTGCAACCGAACAAAGCTATTGTCGGCGCCAACGCCTTCGCGCATGAGTCCGGCA
>JAKIYB010000348.1 GCA_022708765.1 Armatimonadota bacterium
CCCCGCCTGGATGAGCTGGCGCGAGGGAAACGGCGCCGTGCCGATAAAGGTGCTCATTGGCGCGCGCAGCGCCGCCAGCGATGGCGCGGGCACCGTGCGGGAGTATGCCGACGCCGCGCGCAAGGCCGGTTACGGCATCCTGGCGATGACCGAGACCTTTGAAAAACTGGATCCGAAGGTCTGGGTGTCCTTCGTGAATGCCTGTAATGACGCCACCGATGATGCACTCGTCGTTATGCCCGGCCTGGATATCCCCGATGCGTTTGGCAACCGCTACCTGGTCATCGGCACGCGTATCTACCCGGAACAATACATGCTTAGCGCGGACGGCAAGGCGCTGAAGCAGGCGCAGTACCTCAGCCTGGGTTTTGGCACCCATTTCACCATCATTGCCCGCCCCTCCACCACCCCCATGCCGCATGAGCTGCACAAGTTCTTCGCGGGCGTTGCCGTCTGCACGTATAAAGACGGCAAGCTGGTGGATGACGGCTTGCTCGCGTACCAGTGGCAGGTCAACAACGTCAGCATGCCGCTGCCGGTGGCCGTGCACGAACTTTACAGTCCAGCGGAGGTGGAGAAAATCGCCGCCGCTGATATGCACCAAACCTACCTGCTGGCCGACACCCCGCGCAACGCCGCCTGGTATCTGCGGCCAGGCATGGCCCACCACTGGGAATCGCCGTCACTCTTTTTAGTGAGCGCCGGCCCGATGGTGCGGACGCTGAACAACGAGCGCATCGTCGCCGAGAGCGACGAGCCGATAACCGAGGTGCGTGCCATCAGCCGCTATGTGCCCGTGCGCCGCTGGACGCCGAAGGAGCAGCACGTTGACCTGACCTTCAATTTGCCGCAAAACCAGTTCTATCCCCTCTTCTTCCACCTCACCGACGCGAAGGGCCGCACCGCCATCACCCCCATCGTGCGCCTGCAGTGGGCGCCGGGGTACCTGTACCGCTGCAGCGACCGGCAGAATTTCTTCGGCTTCGCGGTGAATTACACCGGCACCGTGCTGCCCGACGTGAATATTGACTTGCCCGCCTTCGGCACCGGCGAGGGGCGCGGCTTCTGGCCGTCGCAGCGCGGCCCGCGCCGGGGAGAGAACCTGGCTCCGCTCATCGAGTTCCCTTTCGCGAGCGACGCGGTGACCATTACCGACGCGAAGATTGACCAGCGCTACTATCACGCCCTCTGGGAGGATGTCGCCTTCGACGGGAAAGCATCGCAGGGCACCACGCGAAGCCGGGTGTATGAGGCGAAGGTGCGCTACTATGACTATCATCACGAGTCATTCTATACCTTCACCCGCACCTCCACCCGTCCGATGATGGTCATCCAGGCCGATATCCGCCTGCGCATTCCCGTGGCGCCGGAGGGCGACATCTTCCCGGCCATCACCAGCGTAAAGCCGCAGCCGGAATATGAGTACCGTGACCCGAAGAATGGCGAGATGGTGACGGGCAAACTCACCCAGGGCTATCTGGATTTGCCAGCCGGTGGGCGCGCGGAGGAGTTTGTCGCCCTCACCCCCGGCTTCCGCGTGCTGGCCAACGGCCGCATCGGCTTCGCCGCGCCGGCATGGGTGGATGGCGCGCTGCCGGCAGGCACGGCATGGAGCGGGCGCTTTGTCAAACTGCCGCCGGCGAAGATCAAGTCGCTGCGCGTGCAGATGGGGCTGACCCCCGACACCCCGTATACCGTGACGCTGGCGCGCGGCACGCTGCGCCAACTGGTCTATGTCGCCGAGATGGACGCCGCGGACGGCGCCGTCGCCGGCATGGTGAAGCCCGCGCCCAAACCGAAAGATGCGGATGCGAAAGACCCGGAAAAGGATGAAGTGATCGTAGGGCCCGCGCAAACACCGATGACCTATGCGCTGCCGCTCACCATCACCGGCATGAACGGCAACTGGGACACCCGCGTCTGGCGCGAAGACGGCTCGCTGACGCCCTTCGCCGTCTTCGAAGGCGCCGGGCACGCGCGACTGGACGTGACGGAGGGCGGGAAATTCTACGCCGGCCCGCTGGTCATCGCCAGCGAAGCACCCAACCTGCGCATCACCGTCCTTGAGTGGGACGCGGCGCACATCAAGCTGGAACTGAACAACACCACCGACGCGCCGATGGAGTCCATCCTGCGCACCCCGGCGGAAATTACCGGCAAATTCCCGCTCAATCAGCAGGTATCCGTCCCGTCGGGCAGTATGAAGGTAGTGGAGTATAAATAAACGCTTATACAGCGCTTCACCTCTCCCCCCGACCCCCTCTCTTATGAAGGGGGGAACCGGAGAAGAGAGTCGAAGCCGTTATCATCCTTCCACCTACTCCCCCTCCCCGCTTAGGGGAGGGGGGCGGGGGGAGAGGTGAACCCTGAAGGAGAAGCCATGCTCACCGGCACCACTACCCCCCTGCTCATGGGGTGTTCCATTGACGACCTGCGCGCGAAACTGACAAATCCGGATTCGCCGCTGGCGCCGTGGTGGAAGCATTTCCTCACGCTGTCGCGCCAGGAGCCGCGCTTCTGCTCGCCCTACGCGGTGCTGGCGGGAGTGGTGACGGACGAGCCCGCCTACCGCGAGATCGCCCGCGCGGCACTGATGCGCTACGTGGAGCAGCGCGAGGAGGCGGAGATCAGCAACGAGGCGCAGTATCACACCCATGTCTTCGCCGCGCCGCTGGCGCGCTGGGCGATCTTTTACGACTGGGTGGCCGACCTGGGCATCTTGAGCACCGACGAGGACGCCCGCGTGCGCGAGATGCTGCTTAGCCACGCCTTCATCTTCCCGCTGCAGCACCTGCAGTCGCGCCTGCGCTCCTTCGACAACCAGATCATGGCCAACGCCTTCGGCGCGGCGGCGGTAGGGTTCATCCTGGGCATCAAGCGCGGTGACGACGCGCTGGCTCGCCGCCTCTTCACCAGCGGCCTCTCCTGGCTGCATGAACTGCTGGGCGTGCTGCCGGTGGGCGGCTACAGCCCGGAGGGCAGCACCTATCACGAGCAGGTGGTGCAGCCGCTCACCACGCTGTCCGCGCTGCTGGTGGAAGAAACCACCGGCCAGCCCGTCTTCACCGAAGGCGTGGCGCCGTCGAATCTGCCGGTGCTGAAGCTGCTGGACACCTCCTTCAAAATGATCGGCCCCGGCGCGCTGCTGCCCGGCTGGGATGCCTACGGCTTCCAGTACCCGACCATCAAGTGCGGCCTTACCTATCTCGCCCGCCGCACCAATGACCCGCGCCCGCTGGCTGCCATCCGCGCCCACAACATGTGGTACCGCCACGCGCATCCCGCTTGGGAGATTGACGACCGGCTGTGGACGCTGGAGTGGCTGGATGCCAACATCCCCGCCGTGCATGAGCCGTGGCTCATCCCCGAAGTGGCGGGGTCGCTGCAGGATGACGCGCGCAAGATTCGCCTCTACCAGTACTGGGATGAATGCGGCGGCGTGCCGTCCTCCGGCCGCAGCCAGGTGGACCCGAACGATATCACGCTGGAAGCCTTCGAGAGTCCCATCATCCTCGACGGCAACGGCAACCCGCCCCGCGAGGTGCTGCCGTTGCCGGTGGATGACATCGCCGCCTACATCGGCGAGCGCACCATCGAGACGGTGCAGGAGTATATCTTCTCCGCCTGGGGCGCGAAGATCTCGCGGCAAGAGGCGGCGGAAAAGGCGATGGATGGCTCGGTGGGTATCTCCAACGCGCTCTCTTTCGATGGCGAGGGCTGGTACGTGCCGATGGCGCCGCGCCGCGGCGTCGGCGAGGCGCTGCATGCCGCCGGGCCGCTGCAGGTGGTGCGCGGCAACGCCACCGCCTACTACACCGACCGCTATGACGTGACGCGCGTCACCCGCGCCAGCGCGCTGGTCCGCGGCCGCTACGCGCTGGTGACCGACCGCGTGCGGAGCGCCACGCCGCACAGCCTGACCTGGCAGGCCTACCTGCGCCCGGAGGCGGCGCTGGGCGATGGCCGCGCGGTGGTGCATACGCCGGAGCAAGTGCACTGCGACATTATACCGCTGCAGGAGGGCACGCTGACCCTCACCCCGGTGGAGGGCTACCCCACTCACCCGGGCGAAAAGCGCAGCGTGCTGCTGAAGCATACCGTGGCCACCGGCAACGACGTGCGGCTGGACGTGGCGCTGTTGCCGCAGCGTCGGCTCATTCCCGCCGCTGATCTCACCGAGGGATGGGCGCGCGACATCGCCGGACGCACCGACAGCGTCTCGCTGGCCGACGCCTACCTGACCGACCCCTGCGACGCGCAGGACGCCCGCCGCCGCTTCACGAAGACGGTGACGCTAACCCCCGGCGCCGACCGCTACTTCCTGGAAGTGACCTTCGCCGGCGGCGAGTTCGAGCTCTACGTGAACGGCCAAACCATCGCCCCCACCACCCGCACCCGCGGCACCTGGGAAGCGAGCGTGAGCTGCCTGCCATGGTACTTTGACATCACCCCGGCGCTGAAAGACGGCGAAAACGAACTGGTGCTCAGCGCCCCCTACTTCCATGGTGAAACCGCCTGCGGGCCGGTGACGCTGTTTACCGAAGTGGCGCCGCTGCCGGCAACCGTCGAGCGCACCGGCGTTGACACCTTCCGCGTGACGATCGGCACTGAGACGGACGACCTGCTGCTGGAGCGCGAAGGCGGCATCGCCCCCTGGCTGGACGGTGAGACGGACGCCCGCTACGCCCTGCGCGCGGCGGACGGCACGCTGGCGGCGGCAGGGCGACCTGCGCGTCACCTGCCAATCGCCCACCGATCTCTGCTGGTCGCCGGCGGAACTGACCCTTGCCGGGCTGGTGGAGGCGGCGAGCATCGAGGTGAGTTGGGCCGACGGTAAAATCTTCGTCGAAGCGGGCGGCTGCGTAGAGGTGACCTACACCGGCGCTCGCGCCTACCGCTTGCGGCTGACTGTCCCGCAAGCGCGCCCGGTGGTAGTGAACGGCCGGGTGTTCGGTACGCTGGGCGGTCCCGGATGCTCGGAAGTGGCGCTCGATCTCGCCCCGGCGATGACGGCATGCGAAATTCCCACCACGCCCTCGGAGGTTTACGCGCTGGCCGAGCGCTGCGGCGAGACGGCGGCAGACCGGTTCATCACCGCCTTGCGCAGCGAGGACTGGCGCGTGCAGCTCGCGGCGGCGGATGTGGTGGGCCTGCTCGCCATCCGCGACGCCGTGCCCGTACTCCTTGACCTTTTCGCGGAAGGCGAAGCGGAAC
>JAKIYB010000349.1:0-2507 GCA_022708765.1 Armatimonadota bacterium
CGCAGCGCCGCCTCTACATCGCGGCACCCCGCCTCCCGCAGCGCCAGCGTTAGCGCGCCGTCGCGCGCGCTCGCGCGCCAGCGGGTCTCTCCCGCCCGCACCTGCTCCTCCAATTCGCTCACGCGCGCCGCCAGGCCATCGCGTTCCGCCACCGCGTTCCGCAGCGCGGCTTCCACCTCGTTCACCTGTGTCTCATCGTGCTCCATACCAACCTCCCGTCATAAAAAATGGCGGGAGGTGCACCGGGATGATGAATCCCGATGCACCGCCCGCCTGATGGCTCTCTCCACCTCAGCGTGCGTCAACTCGCACTGCCAGACGGCACTATAGCACAGAAACAAGCGTTTGTCAATAGATGAAAACAGATATTTTATATTTTCTCCGTTACTGCGGTTGTATGGTCAGTGTGATGACTCGCCTACCCGACCGGCCATCAATGGCCGGCCTACCGAACGACGCCCCGTGAACGGGACGGTTGCGGAGCGCTCACGCCGCAACGGGCCAGACGACGCCATACCGAATGCACCAGTCTCTACCGTTACTCTGTAAAGCGATGATCCCGAAGCAATCGAGACGCATTATCCTGTTGCACGAACGCCGGATGCGTGATGTATTCCAGTTACGACCGTGCAGTCATTTCCCACCACCCTTGGTAATGCGTTGTCCGTCTTACGATTTATCCTTCCGCCGCCGCAAGCCCCCGCGCAATCGCGAAAAAATTCTCCAGCACCCGCTTGCCGTCCGGATAGCCCTCGACGAGCTTTTCAGGATGGAACTGGGTGCCGTAGAGCGGTTTGTCGCGATGGCGGTAAGCCTGCACCCGGCAGCGGGCTGAACTGGCGAGGAGGATGAAGTCGGCGGGCAGTTCCTTCACCTCGTCCATGTGGTACTCAGGCACGTGAATCACCTCGCCCAGGCCATCGAAGAGCGGGTCAGGCGTCACCATGCGCACGGGATAAACACCCCATTCCTTGTATAACCCCGGATGATAATCGGGGTTATGGTCCGCTTCGCCTTCGCGCAGCGGACCCATGTGGTCGAGAACGCCGCCGTGAAACGCGGCGAGAAGCTGATGGCCGCCGCAAAAGCCGATTTGCGGTCCGCGCCAGCCCAGCACCGCCGCGCGATACGTTTCGCACCGCAGAATGTCATAGGTATCATAACTGGCGCCGCCGCCGCTGTGGCACACCGCCCACGGCCGCAGTTCTTCCAGTAGCGCCAGCGACACCTGGTTATAGCGCGCCACCAGGCACAGGTCGCCGGACGCCGCCTGCAGCGCGAGGCGGACATAATTGTTGCCGCCGGCTTCTTTTTCCGGAATGTCGGTAAGGATGTAGAGGATCATGACGGCTCCTTTGCGCGGTGCTGTGAAGCTTTTTCGCCGTTCCGCCTTGACAATCCCCCTCGCGTGGTCTACAGTATCGGTATATTCTTTCCTGAAAGGAGGCGCAACATGGTCGCGGTGGTCCTGGCATACACGCCCCTGGCGCGTCTCCGTGGAGGTCGTGCGTAAGCTGTCGTTGACAGTGCGTCGCCGTCGTTCCGCCGCGAGTGCGCCATGGGCGCGTCGCGGCGTTATTGTTTGGTCCGGCCTGCCGGGCCTGTTGACGAGATATAAGGAACACAGCGATGACATTGCACGAGTATGGATGGGACACGCGGTGGGCGGCGGCATTCGCGCCGTATGCGGCGGAAACCGAACCGGGCCGCGTGACCCAGCACCATCGAACCCAATACATCCTCGCCACGGAGACGGGCGAGGCGGCCGGCGTGGTGACCGGCAAGCTGCTGCACGAGGCGGCGTCGAAACTGGAACTGCCGGTGGTGGGCGACTGGGTCGCCCTGCGCCGGCACGCGGGGGGCGCGGCGACGATTCACGCCGTACTGCCGCGCCGAAGCCAGTTCATCCGCAAGGTGCCTGGCGTCCGCCTGGAGCCGCAGGTGGTGTCGGCGAATGTGGATACCGTACTGCTGCTCGTCGGGCTGGACGGCAACTTCAGCCTGGCGCGCATTGAGCGCTACCTGGCGGCGGCGGGGGAGAGTGGCGCGCGGCCCGTGGTGCTGCTCTCCAAGGCGGACCTTTGTCCGGATACCGCCGACCGGCTGGCGGCGGCGCAGGCCGTCGCCGGACGGACGCCGGTCTACGCCATCAGCGCGCCGCAGGGTCAGGGATTGGCGGCGGTGCAAACGTGCCTCATTCCCGGCGAAACGGCGGCGTTGCTCGGTTCCTCCGGGGTGGGGAAATCCACGCTGCTCAACGCGCTGCTGGGAGAGGAGGTACAGCGGACGCGGGGAGTGCGCGCCGACGACAGCAAAGGCCGACACACCACCACCCACCGCCAGCTCTTCCGCCTGCCCTCCGGCGCGCTGATGATTGACACGCCGGGCATGCGCGAGTTGCAGCTCTGGGAGGCGGACGACGGCGTGGAGGAAACCTTCGCCGACATCGAGGCGCTGGCGGCGCAGTGCCGTTACGCCGACTGCCGCCACGCCGGCGAGGACGGCTG
>JAKIYB010000349.1:2544-5195 GCA_022708765.1 Armatimonadota bacterium
CCGCCGTTGGGCCAGCTTCCAGAAGCTGCGGCGCGAACTGGCCTTCCTCGCCTCGCGCGAAGATGACGCCGAATACCGCGCCCGCAAGCGCCGGGAGAAGGAACTGGGCAAAACGATCAAACGGCTGAAAAAGGGCCGGTGACTCGCAGAGCGGAAGGCCGGTCGGTCCGGCCTTCCGCCGGTTTCATTGACAGTCAGCCGGGGGAACGTTACTATCAATTATTCGTTCCGCTACAAGGAGTATGCCATGCGACGTGGTTTTACCCTCATTGAGCTGCTGGTCGTCATCGCGATTATCGCCATCCTGGCCGCCATCCTCTTCCCGGTGTTCGCCAAAGCGCGCGAGAAGGCGCGGCAGAACAGTTGCATGAATAATCAGCGCCAGATCGCCATCGAACTGCAGATGTTCGCCCAGGACCATGACGAGTACCTGCCCAATCAGAAGACGGTGTGGGCACAACTCGGACTGACGCCGAAACTCATCCAGTGCCCGACCGCCGGGAAAAACAATCCCAACGCCTACGGCTACAACTACAATGTCTCCGGCGTCACACTGGGAGACATCCCGGATCCCACGACAACCTTCCTCACCGCCGACGGAAAATCCAGCACCTTCGTGCATGACGAGATCAGTCCCAACGTCATTTACACGAAAGCGGGCTTCGTGGACCGCCACTCCACCCGCGTGGTGGTGAGCTATGTGGATGGCCACATTGATCTGAAAAAACCGACCGAAATCGCCATCACCGTGCCCTCCTGGGGCGTGGTGGAGAAGGAAATTCTAGCGTCATTTACGACAACCGGCAGCAAGCGTACCGATTATGGTGGCACGCTGGGCTTTTCGTTTACCGTGGGAGCATCCCCCCTCACCGTCACCGCGTTGGGGCGGCTCTTCATCACCGGCAACGCCGGCACGCATACGCTGGGTATTGTAAAAACCTCGGACAGTTCGGTCGTCACCTCGGTGAGCATCACCGCCGGCGGCGCGGGCGCGGTGAATAACCAGCATCAGTGGGTGACACTGCCGGCGCCGGTCACGCTGGCCGCCAGTACCGGCTACACGATGCTGACCCAGGAAACGAGTGGCGGCGATCAGTGGTTCGAGGTATCTGCGATCTCCCTGACATCCGCCGCGTCCAGCCCGGCCTCGCGGTATGCCGGCAACTTCCCCGCCGTCGGCGGGCTCAACCAGAATGGCACCAATAACTCCTACGCGCACCCCAGCTTCAAATACCAGGAAGGACAGGAGTTCTAAATCGCGAAAGCGAAGGGCAGAAACAGTAACGCCTCCCGCGGTCCGCGCGGGAGGCGTTGTGCTTTGACGGGATTACGGACTTACGGCTCCGGGAAGGTCTTCTCCCCGCTGATGAGGCGTTTCTCGAAGAGACGGGCGACGACGTAGCGGCGGATGAAGCCCAGGTTATTGAAGATGCGGATGACGAAGGCGGCGGTGATAGCCAGCGCGACATACTGAATCTTCAGCGCGCCGCCCAGGTAGAGGAGCAGCGCCGCGACGAGGGCGTTGATGAAGAAGCCGCTGACGAAGATGCGGTCATTGAATTTGCCTTCGATGACCGAGCGAATGGCGCCGATGATGGAATCGAAGCCGGCAACGACGGCCACGCCGACGTACTGGGAGTATTCGGCGCTCAGCGTGATCTTGTTCGGCAGGTAGATCGCGCAGAATCCGACGATGAGCGCGAGGATGGGAAGCCACATTACCCTACTCCCCTCCTTTCGGCGGCGCGGGCGCCGTCAGCTCGGGTGTGCCCACCTCGATGGAGGGCAGCACGGCGACGGCGGGAATGGTGAGTTTCTCTCGTTTCGACACTTCGACCTGGGTATTCATCTGCCGCAGTTGGTCCAGAATGCCGAAGGGCATGTTGATGGCGCCGTAGAGCACGTCCGGTTTGCCGATGGCGCGCACCACGAAGGGGGCGCTCACCGCCTTGTTGTTGACATTGATGGCCGGGCCGACGCAGCGGATCGCGGAGCTGCCCGCCACGCGCTGATCATTGATGGAGATCGCCTCGGCGCCGGCGGCGCGCAGCTCGTTCACCACCTGCAGCAGGTCCACGTCGTGGGTGAGCAGCGGGTTGACATTGATGTCCGGCGGGTTTTGCAGCGCCAGCTTGGTATCGTCAATGATGACGACGATGCCGGGGCCGGTCACCGCGGTGGAGCCGGCGCGCACGCGCAGATCGTCAATGACCTTTTGGAGTTCCGCGCGCAGTTTCTGGTCGGTAGTCGCGCTGTCCACCATGCGGTCGTATTTCTCGCGCAGCTTTTCGTATTCCGCGAGGAGCTGCTCGTGGTCGCTCATCTCCTTGGCGTAGAGGGCGATGAGCTGGTCGCGCGTCATATTGGTGGTGTCGAGTTTTTTTGGCGCCGAGACCTTCAGCATGAAGGCGACGAGCATCCCCAGCGCCAGGCACACGATGGTGACCGGCAGCATCCATGGTTGTGCCTTGGGCAGCGGCACATGCATCCGCATCATTGGTGTCCAGCCTTTTCAGACGCTTTCGGCATCATCGCCGCGCCTTTCCCGGTTGAGTCCGACACGTAGCGCAAATCAAAGTAGGCAATCGCGTTCAGCGCGTAGCCGTCAGCGCTCGCCTGCACGATTCCCTGCTGCAGCGTAAAAGTTTTTA
>JAKIYB010000034.1:0-4013 GCA_022708765.1 Armatimonadota bacterium
CCCTCCCCACGTAGGGGAGGGGGTTGGGGGAGAGGTCGCGCGTGACGGGCGAGAATCCTTATTTGAATGGCATTGGACGAGACTCCGTCGAGCCGCGCGCGTAAGTACCTTATCCACACCTCAATAACTCTTCGTCCCTCCCAATCTCCGTAGTGAATCTATTGCGCACGGTATGGGTTATACATCGCCGAGAACGAAGTCGGCCGGGGATAGAACGCTCGCCATCCGACCGATTTACTCTCCCCAAAGCAAAAGGAACATCCTCCTAAAAGGTCGAATCCCCTCCCCAAAGGAGCCACCCATGCCTCACCTCCTCGTCGGCACCGCTGAGATCGAGATCACGCCGCCGATCGGCACGCTGATGGCGGGGGCGCTGCAGCCGCGCGCCTCCACCGGGGTGTATGATCCGCTGTACGTGAAGGCGCTGGTACTGGATGACGGGCGCACGCGGCTGGCCTATGCCATCTTTGACCTGATCGCGCTGGACGGCGCTTTCGGGGCGCGCATGACGGCGGCGGCGGAAGCGGTGACCAGCATCCCCGCCGCGCACATTATCTGGAGTTGCTCGCATACCCACAGCGGCCCGGTGACGGTGAACCACTTTCCCGCCGACGTGCCCGACCCGGTGGACTATGCCTGGAAAGAGACGCTCATCGAGCGCTTCGCCGAGTGCGTTCACCGCGCTGACGTGGCGAAAATGCCGATGCGTGCCCGCCGCGCGCGGGGCTACCGCGGCGATCTGTCGCACAACCGCCGCCTGCGCTACAAGGACGGCCGCGAAATCAACACCTGGTTGCTGCACGGTGGCGAGGAAGACCTGCAGGCCGTGGGCGCCGCCGGCCCCATTGATCCGGAAGTTGGCATCGTCGCCTTTGAGGACGACGTCGGCATGTGCGCCGTGCTCTACACCTTCGCGTTGCACGCCAATTCGCGCTGGGGCTCCGCCTTCAGCGGCGACTATCCTGCGGTGGTGGCGGCGCGGCTGCGCGAGCGTTACGGCCCTAATATCACCGCTCTCTTCATGCCCGGCGCCTGCGGCGATTTGAACCCCGTGCGCCCCACCCGCGAGATCGGCGATACGCTGGCGGAGACCATCATCGCCCGCCTGGATGCGAGCGGGCGCGAACTGGCTCCGGTGCTGGGGATACGCTACCAGGACATGGCTCTGCCGCCGCGCGACGTACATCAGGATATCGAAGACCGGCTGCGCGCTTCTCAGTGGGCGCCGCGCGAGCAGGCTTTCTTCCGCGATACCCAGCGCGACCTGCAGCGGCTTGATCCTCGGGGACTGCCCGCGCGCGCCACCGCCTTCCACATCGGCGACATCGCCTTCGCCACCTTTCCCGGTGAGCTCTTCGTGGACATCGGCCTGCGCGTGAAAGCTGAGAGCCCCTTCCCGTGGACCTACCCGGTGGAACTCGCCAACGGCAGCCTCGGTTACCTCATCACCGACAAAGCCTGGCAAGCCGGCGGCTACGAAAGCCTCATCTCCACTGTCACCCTTGTCGCCCCAAAGGGCAGCGATATGCTGCTGGACGCCAACCTGGCGTTGCTCGGTGAAATGGCATGCCACTGACTGGATGACACTGGGGCCGCGGAGTTGCACTCCGCAGAACTGCAGTATAAAAGGAGATCCCATGCTCCCATCCGACCAAACCCGTTTCCCCGCCATCGAAGCGGTACTGAAAAATGACGAAACCGTCAACCTCCGCCCGTTGACAACCGCTGACGGCGAGGCGCTGGCGGAGTTCTATGCGAATATCCCCCGTGAAGCCATCCGCTTCTACGGCCCCTACCCGCTGGACCGCGAGCACGCGCTCCTGAACGCCAGCCGCGCGGACAGTCCCACCGAGGTAGTGCTGGCGGCGGAAACGAGTGAAAGCCGTATCGCCGGTTACGCCTGGTACCGCTGGAACGAGGGCGCGCCAACCAGCGTCTTCGGAATCTGCATCCGCCCCGCTTACCAGGAACAACGCCTGGGTCGCGCGCTCATGACCCGCCTGCTCGCCATCGCCCGCGAAATCGGCCCGCCCGTCATGTCCCTCACCGTGCAACTCGCCAACACCCGCGCCGTCACACTCTACACCAGCATGGGCTTCACCCCCCTCCGCGAACAAACCCGCCAGGCCGATCCCACCCGCGGCTTCGCGGAAGAGCCGGAATACTATATGGAACTGAAGATCGAACGGTGATCCGGGTGGACGTATTCCCACGAGCCGTATCCTGGCCGACGAGACTCCCAATGCGATGCCACCCGCAAGTATTCGCGCCAGTTACCATTTATCCAACTTCCAGCACCAATAACTCCCTTTGCCTTGACAACCACTCGCTTGGCTCACAACAATACCGCTGTCTCGTAAGGAGGACATCATGGCCGATATCATCGCCGGCGTCACCATTCTGGTGCGCGATCGCAAGGCGGCGCACGCCGCCATCAACGACATCCTCTCCAATTACGGCAGCCTCATCGTTGGACGCATGGGCATCCCGCACCTGCATGAGGAGCGTTCCGTCATCTCCCTCATCCTGCAGGGCGACGAGACTGCCATTGACAGCATGCTCTGCGAGCTCACCGACGTGCAGGACGCCAAAGGCTTCCGCACGGTGCTGGCGAAGTTTGAGGAGTGACGCCGCACAGAGGGCGCGCATTTTCACCGCCCCGCCACCGCGAACCAAATCGCCCATTCCGTGTCAAAGAACGTAGTCCGATCCATTCGCCCTTGAGGTGTACCATGCGATTGCGCACTATGTGCTGTGTACTGTTGCTCGCTGGCTTTGCCGTGCTGGCCCAGGAACCCGTGAAACCGGCGGAGCCGCCGAAGCCGGTCCAGGTGCCAGGCACCTTCGTCGAGATGAATCAACCGGCGGGTTTTGAGAAAGCCACCAGCTTCACCGGCTTCATGAATCGGGCGCTGAACGCCTCCATCATGGTGACGGTATTGCCGGAGCCGTATTCCAAGACCATCGCCAACTATACGAAGGAGAAGCTGGAAGCGCGAAACGAGACACTGTTCAATGCCGGCCCCGCCACCTTCGGCGCCGCTCCCGGTCAACTGCTGGTCGCCACCATGAAGGCGAACAATGCGAGCTACGCGAAAATATACGGCATCTTCGGCGAGAATGGCCAGTCGGTGGTGGTGACCGTCACCGTAGCGGAAGCCAGCGCGAAAGAGCCGGGCGTCTGGGATACCCTGATTGGCACGGTGCGGAGCGCGCGCATCTCCCCCGATGTCTTCCTCGGTAAACCCTACGCGGTGAAATTCGCGGCCCCCATCGCCTTCCCGCGCCGGCTGGACGACGGCGTCATGGCCACCAACGTCGAGAAGCCGATAGACCTGACGAAGCTTCTCTATTTCTTCATCGCCAAGCGCGTCAATCCGGTAAAAGTGGAAGATCCCGAGGCCTTCGGCCGCGAGCTGCTGGAGAAGATGCCGCAGGTGAAAGGCGTACAGGTCACCGGGGTAAAAAAAGTACAGCTCAACGGCCTCCCGGGCTGTGAACTGACGGGCGTCGCCAGCTACTCGACCACCGGCAAACCCTGCCTCGTATACCTCACCATCCTGCCCGCCGAACTCACCCGCTACTTCATCCTGCAGGGCATCGCCCCGGTGGAGCGGGAGCCAGGGAGCGGTATCGAAGGCGACGACGCGGCGATCTTCAAAACCTTCTCCACGCTGGCGGGCACCTTCCGCCGGAAGAGCTCCTGATGCGGCCCGACGACGCCCGGCGCATCCATGACGCCAGCCTTCGCATCCTGGAGGAGATCGGCGTGCGGCTGGAGCATGACGGCATCGTCGCCCGACTGCTCGACGCCGGCGCGCGGCCGGGAGCGGGCGCACAGGAGGTGCGCTTCCCGCGTGCCATGATGGCCGACTATCTGGCGCTGGCGCCGACGACGGTGAAGTTGGCCGCGCGTGACGGTTCGTCTACATCGCTCAAACCTGATGGCGACACCGTCTACTGGACGAACCCGGCGCTACAAATGCAAGCGGGCGACGGCGCGCGCGACGCTA
>JAKIYB010000034.1:4087-8823 GCA_022708765.1 Armatimonadota bacterium
CCCGCAAGCACGTGCGCGTGCTCTGCTTCACCCCTACCGGCATGCGGGCGCTGGCGGAGATGGGCCGCGTCTTCCCCGGCCCGTGGTACAGCATCGGCTTCACCGCGCACGGCCCGCTGCGCTGGACGCACCTGGCGCTGGAGATCTTTTCCCAGAGCGCCGGGCACGGCATCCCCGTCACCATCAACGGCGAGCCGATGGCCGGCGTCACCGGCCCGGTGACGCTCGCCGGCGCCGTCGCCGTCGGCAACGCGGAGATCCTCGCCAGCATCGTGGTGAACCAACTGCTGGAGCCCGGCCGGCCCGTCATCTACAACCTGGGGCTGGCGCACGCCTTCGACATGCGCCACGCCACCGCGGTCACCGGCGGGCCGGAGAACGCCCTCTTCGCCGAAGCCTCCGCCGCCATGGGGCGCTTCTACAACCTGCCCTCGGCCTCCTGGGTCTCCACAGAGGCGGTCTACGAAGACGAGCAGGCGGCGCTGGAGAAAGCCATCGGCTTCCAGGCGCACGCCGCCGCCGGCGTCAGCCTGGTCTGGGGCATGGGGCAGCTTGAATCGGAGAAGACGATGTCGCTGGCGCAACTCGTCATTGACGACGAGATCATCGCTTACCTCGACCGCTGCCGGCGCGGCTTCCAGGTGACCGATGAGGAGATCGCCTTCGACCTTATCCGCGAGGTGGGCATCGCCGGCAGCTACCTGGAAACCGACCACACCTTCCAACACTTCCGCGCGCAGCTTTTCGAACCCCGCGTCCTCAACCGCCGCCAGCGCGAAGACTGCCCCGCCCCGCTGCACGCGGCAGCCGCCCAACGCGCCGCCGCCATCCTCTCCGCCGACACCGAAGGGAAAATCACCCCGGAACAGTCGGCGGAACTGCGGCGGATTGAGGGGCATTATCGGGAGCGTATTCTCGGTTAACGGGCGGGCGAGCGTCCCCGCGAGCCGACTCCGGGTGGAAGACGAAGCCGTCGTGCCCACGAGATTGCATCGCTATCGAACACGACACATTGCCACTTCCACTCGGAGTCGGCCCGCGGGGACGCTCGCTCGCTCATTATTTCAGCCGTTCCACCGCCGGCTCCCGCTCCGCGAAGATGGTCATGCCATCGGAAATGAAGAGGCGTCCGGCGGGATTTTCGCGGACGGTGAAGCCGGGCAGCGGTTCGGGGTAGAGCAGCGTGGTTTCCGCGCCGTCGTATTCGTACAGCGCGCCGTTGATGAACAGGATGATGCTGTCGCGGGCCGCCCAGCGCCAGATGCCGAAGACGTTGCCCAGCGGGTGCGGCGCCGGGCCTTCCATCTCGCCGGTGTCCGCGCGGAAGACGAACAGGGGAAAACCGCTGCCGAAACGGTTGCCCACCACGTAGTTGCCGGCGGCCGCCATGAAGCGGATGCCGCCGATCTTGATCTCCGCGCTCGTCGGCTCCCCATCGCGCTCGTCGCGCGGCGGGAATTTTACCACCCGCGTGATCTCCCACTTCTCGGTATCCCACACCACGAAGGAGCCGTCGCTGCCGCCGAGGTAGACTTCGGGGCGCGAGGGCGAGGCGGCCAGCGAGAAGAACTGCTCGCCGGGGAGGATGGGATCCACGATCTTCAGCACCTCGTCGGTATCGCCGTCCACGATCACCATCGCCCCTTCGCGGCGGGTGCAGTAGTCCGCGCGACTGATGTAGTAGATGTGCCCCCGCGGGGTGGTCACCACCTGGCTGGGCCGGTGCTGGCCTTCGGCGAACTGCAGCAGATCAATGATATGCCGCGGATTATCTTCCGGGTTCGGCCCCCAGTGGTCGGCGGGACGCGTCAGGTCCAGCCGGGTGAGCACCGAGCCGGTATAGCTGGCGATGAACAGCTTCTGCCGCCAGTTCGCGAATCCGAAGAGTTCGCCGCCGCGTACCCGCACCACGTCGCCGTAATCGTGGAAGTGTCCCTCGGTATCCACCCGCCACAGGTCGTGGCTGTAGCCGCTGCCGAAAGCCGCGCCGTCCGGCCCCACCGTCCACTCGAAGATGGATTGCGCGTGTACCGGCTGGAACTCCAGCGGGATTTGCGCCCACGTTTTCTCGCGCAACTCCACGCGAAGAAGGCCGTGCTTGTGCGCCGTCATCAGCGTCGAGTCGCCATGCAGCGAAAACTCGCCCAGGTGCGTCGGGGGGACATAATCATCGGGAATGACGCCGATGCGGTCGAACTTGCCCGTCGCCACCTCCAGCCAGCCGACGTCCTGGCGCCGGCGCGCCAGCGCGTGACCATCGCGGTCGAGCAGCGCCGAAGGCGTGCGGTGCCAGGTGCCGCGGAAGAGGAGATGATAGCCGTCCTCACCACTCACCGGGAAGGGCGGTTCGACGATCTCATCGGTACGGGCATCCACGCAGATGCTCCCCGCCCAGATGAGATCGCCGATGGCCACCGGCGCGCCGGCGCCGGGCCTGTAGATACCCTCGTCCTTGTCGAGCCGGCCCCACACCACCTTCGCCTGGCCGGTGCGCGGATCGAAGACCGACAGACAGGGAATCGGCCCCTGGTAGGTCCACACCCGCCCATCCTTGCCGGCGCCCAGCACCATGTGCGTGCCGTCGGGATAGAAAAATTCGTCCGGAGTGATGTTGGGATACGTCGTCAACTCGCCGGTGAACGGGTTCACGTGGCGCAGCGTGCGGGTGAGGCACAACCACAGCGTGCCGTCCGCCGCCGTGTCGGCGGTATATTGCCGCCCCAGTTCACACACCTGGCGCGCCGCCAGCGTCCGCCGGTCAATTTCATAGAGGTGCCGCGGCGCGGAGAGGTAGACCACCGGCCGGTACGGATCCACGAACATATGACTGGTGATCTGGATGCCGTCAAAGGGGATGACCGACCACCGCCCGCTCTCCACTTCGTAGACGCCGATATCCGCCCCGCGGTCGGAGCCCGTCCACTCTCCCACGAACATCTGCGCCGGCACGCCATCCATCGGCGGCGCATACGGCGCGCTCAACACGTAAAACAGATGCTTCCCAGGGGTGGAAATCTCCACAAACGGCTCGGTCAGGATGGACATCACGGCACCTCCGAAGACAGGGTTATCCCCTGTATTCGGTTCATGCGTATGAATTCCTGCCGGAAAACCTATGAGAGGTATGCAAAAATGTCAAGTAATCGGAGAAAACCTATGATGATGACGGCGAGTGCCCACCCATTGAGCCTTCGTCGTTCTGGGTATCCAGCTTGCTCGGCACGCCAAAATGCATTCAGCGTTCGCACGGCAGGCAACAAGGCAAACGTGCTGATCAGGAGACAAAACAAACTGGCCAGAAAGATCCATCGCGCATCCTTCGAGAAAAAAATCTCTCCCATAGACCAAAGACTACGGTCAAGGATAAGCCAGAGGAGCGAAGATATTCCAAACAATCCGCCCAGCACAGGGGCTGCCGTTCGCTCTTCAAACGCCTCATATCCCATCAAGCGATCGAGCGTCCGATAAAAACTCACGGTGAAGAATGGAGCGAAGATCATGCGCCAGAAAGGCGTGATATGCAGATTCAACCGTTCTGTTAAGAGCGACCAGTTCCGGTAAAACCAGATCAACGCATAAATCCCACAAGTGGCGAGATTCAACAATACAAACTGCCAGGCTGGCTGGAAATTGGATATTGATAATGGCTCCGGCGGGAAGAATTGCATCGGAGGCGGCGGCGGCATAGATAACGGTACTGGCGGCGGCGGCACGGAATGCTGCACCGCAAGCACCTCGGATGTTTCGTCCCCTATCTCCTTAACGACGTTATGCTCCTCTGTCATCGTGACTCCTTTGATCCATGTGCGTTTCCTATCGTCCGCACACCCCATCCCCCATCGTTTGCTCAATCGCCAGCAGCACCTTCCCCGCCGCGTTTACCCGTCGGAAGGTGAGGAAGCCCCAGGCCGTCATCCCGGCGAATTCCATCTCCCCGTCGAAATCCTTGTGCGAGACGCAAAGGTAGTCGGTGTATTCGGGGAAGCGGATTTCCAGCGCGGTGGCGCCGTGGGCGTCCTCGTCGAGGCCGTTCACCGTGACTGGAATTCGCCGCACGGCCGGCAGCGGCGCTGACGACGCCTGCGGCAGCAGCAGCCACGTCAGGCAGGTCGAAGCGGCATGTGTCTCATAACGGAAGGCGGGATGGCAGGCGGGGTCGAGCTTCCGTTCCTCCAGGTACGCGGTCAGGCCGGGGTCATCAACCTTTGTGAGCGTGAGCGCGTCTTCCGCCGGCGGGAGGATCGCCAGCCTTGGGCCCTCGCCGAGCAGGATGGCCGACCCATCAATCGTGCCCGGCACCAGCCCGTGGAAATACGCCTGATAGTCATGCGCCCCGCTGGATTCCAGCCAGTCCAGCACCACCCAGTATTCGCCTTTGAGGAAGAAGACCTTGCGAGCATGCAGCGTCTCATCCTGGCGATACTGATAGTAACCCTCGTGTACGCCGTGGAAGAAATCGTGCGTGGGCGCGCTGATCCAGCGGCGCACCTGTGGGATGACGTGGCTGCTCCAACGCCACTCATCGAGGATGGCCGCCTGCTCCCGGCCGTCCACCGTCAGCGTGTTGTGCGCCGCCGTGCTCTGGTCATACAGCCGGCCTGGCGAATCGCCGTAGGGCGCGCAGCCCGCCTCACCGAGGAAGCGCACGCCCCCCGCGCTCACGTCTATGGCGAAGACGTCGTTATGCCCGTGGCTGGTAACGATAGGCCCGCGGTTCGCGCTGGCGATGGCGAGGT
>JAKIYB010000034.1:8833-16381 GCA_022708765.1 Armatimonadota bacterium
CGCGTAGCCCGTCGGCCCCATCAGCACGGACACCTGGTTCGGATCCTCCGCGCGGGTGGCGGCATAGGCGGCCGCGCCCGCCAGCCCGACGTTCCAGAAGGCGCAGAGCGGGATTTCATTCGGCGTCTCGGTCATCACCCACGGCGCGGGCGTGCCCGGCGTGCGCGAGGTTTGCCAGTTCTGCGAGGTTCTCTGGTGCCGGCGGCAATATTCGGCGTACCATTTGCACTCCCCATCGCCGGTGAGCGCCGCCGCGGTGGCCGCCAGTTCCGTAAGCCCGCCGGGGGTATGCCCGCCGTCGCCGAAGGACGGCAGCCCGCCCTGCGGCGACATCAGCCGCAGCAGGAATTTCGTCGCGCGCAGCAGCCGGTCGGCAAAGCCGGCGGACAACGGATACCCGTTGCGGTGGGCGATGAGATAGAAGTCCCACATGTTCAGCATGGAGCCGGCTTGATAGCCCAGCGTCGTCTCCCGCGCGCCGCCGTCCGCGAGGTAATGCCCGCGCAGGTGCTCCTCCACCACGCTCATGCCGACCTTCAGGAAGAACTCAGAGCGCGTGAATTCCGGGAAAAGCAGGCCGAGGAACGGGAGCACATGCATGCCGTGCAGGTACCAGTTGTGTCCCTCCGGCCCCAGCATCGTCTGTGACCAGCGCGAGGTTTCCTGGTCCCAGGCGTATGCGGTGATGCTGTAGAGGTGATCAAGAAACGCCACCCGCCCCGCCGGCGTGAAACCCGGACAGTCCTGCAGCAGGAAGAAGGCATTCAGTTCAATCGCCCCCTGCGTGCCGTTGAAACTGCTCCAGTTGAACATCTCGCCGGTGGGCACAGCCAGGTAAAAGCGCTCGAACGCCGCGCCGTACTTCGGATCCCCCGTAGCCCACCAGGCCTGCCCCAGCGCGGCAACGCCGGTCAGCGCCCGGGGCCCTTGTGCCTGCGCGATGGTCATCGCGCAGAAACGCTCCGCCGCCGAGGGATTATAGTCGCGCCACGCGGCATAATGCTCCCGTAAAAACACCAGCACCCGCGCCTTCTCCGCATACTCCACGCGAAACCGCGCCCGCGGACCCCGCGCCACGAACGCCGCATACTCCTCCGCGCTCCCCACCCCCGCCAACTCGGGACGGGAACAATCCAGCACGGCCAGCAGATGGGCGGCTTTTTCGGACACGGTAACGGACATGGAAAACCTCCGGTCGCGGCAGTTTTCCGTATCATTCGGTACGAGATATGCGATTCCTGCCGATACCGCGAGGAAAGCAAACCGAAAAAAGGACTCCCCTCTCCGGTGGCGAATCATGGAATATCACGTATAGAGCTTCCCCGAGGGCTATGAATCTCACCCGGATTTTCCAGCGCTGGACGCCAGAGATGGCGATTGACCTGGGCACCGCCAATACCCTGATCCACGTGCGTGGCAAGGGGATATTGCTGCGGGAGCCGTCGGTTATCGCCTTTGAGCGCGCCTCCGAACAGGTGCGCGCGGTGGGCGAGGAGGCCAAGCGCATGCTGGGCCGCACGCCGGACGCTATCGAGACGATTCGCCCGCTGCGCGACGGCGTGATCGCCGACTTCGAATCCGCCGAGCAGATGCTGACGCTCTTCATCGAGCGCGTGTATCGCCGCCGGCCCTTCATTCACCCGCACATGCTCATCGGCGTGCCCGCCGGCGTCACCGAAGTCGAGTGCCGCGCGGTGAAGGACGCCGCCCGCAAGGCCGGGGCAAAGGAAGCCTGGGTCATCGAGGAGCCCATCGCCGCCGCCATCGGCGCCGGGTTGCCCATCCACGAAGCCAACGGCAGCATGGTGGTGGATATCGGCGGCGGCACTACCGAGGTCGCCATCATCTCGCTGGGCGATGTGGTGCTGGCGCGCACCATCCGCGTGGGCGGCGACGAAATTGACCAGGCCATCGTCACCTACGCGCGCCAGGTGCATAACCTGCACATCGGCGAGCGCACCGCGGAAGCGATCAAACTGGCCATCGGCTCGGTGTGGCCCATGCAGAAGGAGCTGGAGTACCTGGTGCGCGGACGCGACCTGGTGAGCGGCCTGCCCGCGCAGGTCACTCTCTCCAGCGGCGCCGTGCGTGAGGCTATCGGCGAACCGATCCTCGCCATCCTCGACGAAGTGAAGCTGGCGCTGGAAAGCACCCCGCCGGAGCTCTCCGCCGACATCATGGAACGCGGCATCGCCCTCGTCGGCGGCGGCGCCCTGCTGCGCGGCATTGACCGCCTCATCCACCACGCCACCGGCATGCCCGCCTACGCCGTGGACGATCCGCTGAGCTGCGTCGTCCTCGGCGCCGCCCGCGTCCTCGCCGAAGGCGACCTCGGCCTGCGCACGGCGTTCGAGCGGAAACTGGCGGGAGTGACGGGGTGATAGGCCAGGCCAGGCCAGCCCCCCGCACCGCCCTCTTGCCTGATCGCGCTCTCCTCCCTATGCAGCGGAAGGGCATTGAAAGTCTCACCCCCGGTTGCCGATGCATGATACATGCGAACCTTTCCACCGGATGATTTGTTTGCTATACTGTGGATAGCACAGTTGCTTTTACTGGCGGAAATGCCTCAACGAACCTGTTTCCGTATCTGAGGAATGCCATGAGTTACGATATTGAGGTATGGGATCCCCGCGATCATGACATGACGACGGAAGTCTTCTTGAATAATATGC
The DNA here is from genome assembly GCA_022708765.1 of Armatimonadota bacterium. Lineage (GTDB taxonomy): Bacteria > Armatimonadota > Hebobacteria > CAIYQO01 > CAIYQO01 > JAKIYB01. The sequence continues at coordinate 11,506 of JAKIYB010000034.1, forward strand.
TCGCGTTCGCCTGGGAGATTCGCCTGCTCGATAAGGACAGTGTCATTATCACTGACCTCGCTCACGCCGAAGCATTGCTTGCCTGGGATGCGACCTATGAGCCGACGACGATATTCGAGGAACGATACCGTCCGGGAGTGCGCTACGCGGATTCGGACGTGCCGGACAGCGAAGCTAATTTTCTTATCTTTTGTTACATGGACATCGCAGTCGAATCCATCGCCGACTGGAGTGAGGAGGAACTCAACGAGACCTTTGGTGTAGAGCATCTACCATCGTTTCTCCCCCGTCTCACGGATAATAAGGTTCGCCGCTACTACTTTACCGGGTCTGCGCATCCCTATCGAGTATTTCTCATGTATGATCTTGCGAAAGTGATCGCCTGGACACTCGATGGCATTTTTTACGATCCTCAGGAAGGTAAATCGAGCATTATTACGGATCTGTCTGCAACTGAAGCGAGCCCTATTGAGCGCTTTAATGCACTGATACAGTCATAGCTGGTACTAATGCTTCAGTCAGTGAGACAGCACACACCTTACCAATGATCGTTAACCGCATGCGTCGAGGTAGCCATGACAACTGATAGCCGACAGCCGACAGCCGACAGCCCGCTGCAGCCCTGGCTGGACGCCTACCTGGAGTACCTGGCGACGGTGCGCCGGGCGTCGGCGCATACGGTGAAGGGATATACCGAGGATCTGCTGCAGTTCCAGCGGTTCACCGAGAGTCGGGCGTATGCGTGCTGGACACAGGTGAACGCGTATGACGTGCGGCGCTTTCTGGCCGAGCGCATGGCGGAGGGAGCGGCGCGCGCCACGGTCGGACGCAAACTCTCGGCGGTGCGCGGCTTCTTCGGCTTTCTGGTCGCGCGACGGCTGCGCGAAGATGACCCCACGGTGGGCCTGCGCGCGCCGAAACTGCACGAGCGCCTGCCGCATTTCCTGGAGGAGGACGAGATGACGGCGCTGCTGGGCGCGCCGGACCTGTCTACCCCCGGCGGCCTGCGCGACCGGGCGATTCTGGAGACGCTCTACGCCTCCGGCATGCGCGTCTCCGAACTGACGGCGCTGAAGCTGGACGACATCAACGCCGCGGACGGCACCGCCGGGCTGCTGGCGCTGCGCGTGCTGGGCAAGGGACGCAAGCAGCGGGTGATTCTGCTGGGCGAGGAAGCGGTGGCGGCGCTGCGCGCGTATCTCGACGGCGGCCGGCCCGCGCTGCTGGCGAAACGCGAAGGGCCGGATGATGGCGCGCTCTTTCTCAACCGCTTCGGCACGCGGCTCACCGACCGCGGCGTGGCGCGCATGCTGCACAAATACGTGATGCTCACCTGCGCGCGCCACGGCATCAGCCCGCATGCCCTGCGCCATACCTTCGCCACGCACCTGCTCAATCACGGCGCCGACCTGCGCACCGTGCAGCAGTTGCTCGGTCATGTCTCGCTCGCGACGACGGAAGTCTACACCCATGTCTCCGCCCGCCGCCTGCGCGAAGTCTACGAGCAGGCCCACCCGCGGGCCTGACCGTTATCGGCAATTTTATCGGCAATGCCGACGAATCACACCAGCCCTGCCACCGTCAACCGGGGCAGATCAGGAGGATCAGGTTATGGGGTTTCCGATTCCGATTACTTTGCTGTCGTTCTGGGTGGACCGCAAGCGCAAACATCCTCCCTACGCAACCTACACCATCATCGCGATCTGCGTGCTGGTGTATGCGTTTTTCTGGATTCAATCTATCACGACGGCGATAGGCGGCGGGGATGTTGAATTTTTCCAGGAGACATACCTGAATAACAATGCGCTGGTATTCAGCAACCCTTCGATACTCGGCTTCTTCATGCACGCCTTCACCCACATCAGCTTCTATCACCTCTTTTTCAACATGCTGGAGTTGTGGCTGGTAGGGTGCATCCTGGAAGACTCGATTGGCACGCCGCTCTACGTGCTTTTCTACTTCACCAGTCTCATCGTCGCCATGCTCCTTACCGGCCTGGTGACGCACTCCTTCGTGCCCGAAGACCTGGGCGTGTATAATCTGGGCGCGTCCGGCGCGCTCTCCGGGGTGGTAGGCTGGGCCGCTTTCCGTCACTACCGCCTGCGCGTGCTCACGCTGCCGGCCATCATGTTCGGCGTTCCCATCCCGCCTGGCTTGTTCATCATCCCGGTCTGGAAACCATTCTGGATGCCGTTCTGGATCAGCGCGGCGTATTTCACGCTGCAGGAAGTGTGGAACGGCGTGGCACAAATCGTCATGGGCGAATCCAGCGGTGTCGCGCACTGGGCGCACCTGGGCGGGCTCCTCATGGGCGTCGCCGCCGCCTGCATGTTCAAGTCCACGAAAGACGAACAATATGATTACGCCGTGGTAGACGCCAACCGCGTCATCAGCGGCAAGGCGTCGCAGACTGCGGTACAGCAAAACCTGGAGCGCCTGAATCGCGAACGACCGGATGATCCGAAAGCGCTGGAGGGGCTGGCGAAGCTGCACACCGCGCAGGGGCGGGTGGATGAGGCGCGGCAGTGCTACATCGGGGCCATCAACAACTACCTGCGCGCGCATGACAATCAGGCGGCCGCCGACGCCTACATGCAGATGGTGCTGACCCTGCCGCCCACCACGCTGGACCCGCGTCTGCAAATCGGGGTGGGCAACGCGCTGGAAGCCATCGGCCGGTATAAGGACGCGCTGATGGCCTACGAGGAAGTCATCGAGAACCACCCCACCAGCGACGAGGCGCAGACCGCCCTGCTGCGCGGCGCGCAAATCCGCCTGCGCCACCTCAACGACCCCGTGCAGGCCGAGTGGATGCTGCGCGCCCTTATCGAAGACCACCCCGCCTCACCCTGGGTGCCGGTAGCCCGCCAGCGCCTCCAGGAGATGGGGAAGACGCCGTAGGAATTAAAACTGTATTGGGGATAGCAACGAATTTCCTGTTGACCCATCAGGTGGCGGAACCATCCAGGGAGGAAATTCGTTGCTATCCCCAATTGCGCCCAGAGCGCCCGACTAGCGCTTCCATGCGCATCGCCAGGCATGTGCGGTACTGTCATCGGGCTGTTCTACTCCTTCTTCCCCTCTTCCGGCTTTGGCTTATTCGCCGCGTCCTTCGCCAGATCATTGAGGAGCGTGAAGAGGAATTTCATTTGCTCGCCGGGGATGCGCAGTTCACCGTGCAAGGCACCGTCCTTCACTTCCTGGTAGGTGCTGATGACGGTGGCATGCTTGCCGTAGGCGGCCATTTTCTTCATGATGCCGGCCTTGGCCTCGCCTTCCGGCATGAAGCCGATGCCCATGTTGATCATGTCGAGCAGGGCGTAGGTTTCGAAACCGCGGGCGGTGGGCGTAATTACGTTCTCCAGGCCTTTGAAACGCGCGCCGGCGGTGTAAACGGCTTTCTTGTTCTTTACGCGATCAATGAGCGCCGTCATCTGCTCTTTACAGCCGCCGCCAAGAGTCACCAGCATGCGTTGTCCGATATAGGAGAAGCGCGCCTCGGTCACCAGCGGCTTCGCCGGTGCGGCGGGTTTTCCATCCGCGGCGGGCGCGGGCGCCGGACGGGTGACGCGCAGCAGGTCCACCGACTGATCGGCGGTTCTCTCCGCGTCCGGGGTGAAGACGTATTTGGGTCCGCCCTTGTCGTCGTCCAGCATCTTCATCAGCGCCAGCGATTCGCGGATGAATCCGCGTACGGCGTTCTTGCCCGCCTGCGGGTCCGGCACGCGGTAGACCGCCACCAGCGACGGCCCGAAAAGCGCCGAATTTTCCGGCGACGGCGCGATACCCAGCGCGCGACCCTGGCTGCACTGCGTCATGACTTTGTCCAGCGCGGAGGAGAAGCCTTTTGCTTTGTCGGGCGGCAGGAACATTGTCGCGAAGCCACCGGCCGTCTTGATGAGTACCACGCCCAGACCCGGCGACCCCTGCAGCATCGGGCCGCTGGCATTGGCGTAGACCACATCGTCGGGGAGGTAGCCGGCCAGTTCCAGCGCGAGCGCTGCCGAGGATGGATTCGCCGTGCTTTTCGCCAGCGGGCTGTTCGGCACCGGAATGACGAAGCCTTCAACGGACAGGTCCTCGCCAATCATCGCCAGCCCGGCCTCGGTACGCGCCATGTTCCGCTGCGATTCTTCAAAGACCTGGATGACCGGACCCATGAACATCATCGCCATCGGGGGCATTGCGCCCGCGAGGGCGTCAATCAGAAATTCGGAGATCTGGACGGATATCGCCACGTCGCGCGTGGTGCGCAGCGGCAGGTCCAGCGCGACCGCCTTATAATCGAGCGGCGCGTTATTCAGCGCGACCAGGCCAAGGTTACCGAGCACGACGCCCTTCATTGGATCCTTCTCCTCCGCCTGCATCGCCAGGAATCCGTTGAAGAGCTGCGGGTCGGCCAGCGGGAGGATCATGTAGCCGGGCATCTCCGGCGCGGCGGGTTCTGGCATCTGCGCCTCGTCCGCATCCTCAGCGACACCGTCTTCCTCGTCCATCATCAGTCCGGCGCCTTCCGCCGGCATCATAAAGACGAACCAGATGTCGCCCTTAGCGTTCAGGCCGGGCACCTCTTTCAAGTGGCCGACGATCTCCTGCAAACCGGCGGTGGCCAACGTCTTTGGCTTGCCAGGCGTCTCAGGCGCTTGCGCGATGAGTTCATCCAGCATGGTGAGCAGCGGGCCGAAGGCGGTAATTTGTCGCTCCACGTCCGTCACCTTCACTGCGACGAGACTTTTCGAGAGCTTCAATGTGGTCTCCGGATTCCTGGGTGGAGCCGGCTGGGCCAGCAAGCCAGCCATGGCGCCCAGCGCCAGCAGCAACATGAGCAGACGACGCATACGATCCTCCTTGCAGCCGGGAAGAAAATACTGAAAAT
>JAKIYB010000350.1 GCA_022708765.1 Armatimonadota bacterium
CGGTCGGCGAGGGTGCGGATGTCGCCACGGATGGCGGCGATTTCCGGCCCGAACTCATTGAGCAGCTTGGTCAGCGCGGCCGCCTGCGCCGGGGTGAGCCCCGCATCGCCTTTCGGGCCTTGCGGCCCTGGCTGCCCCTGCTGGCCCTGCGCGCCCTGCGGGCCGCGCAGTTTCGCCTGCACTTCGGGGTTGTTGAGGATGACATCGCGGAGCTGATCTACGGTCGCCGCCGCGCCATCTTTGCCCGGAGGTCCGGCCGGCCCCTGAGCACCGCGCAGGCGGGCCTGCACGGCGGGATCGGTGAGGATCATCGTGCGGATCTGCTCCAGCGTGGCGCCGCCCGTGGCCGGCGGAGTGGTGTCGCCGTTCACCGGCGGAACAGGCTGCCTATCCACGATAGCCTGTACACGCGCCAGCATGCGCGCCAGCGCAATGGCCACTTCATAGCGCGTCATCGGCGCGCGGCCGTCAAACAGTCCGTTCGGTCGTCCCTCCATGATACCGGCCGACGCCACTTCGGCCACCGCGCGCGCCGCCCAATGGTCCGCCGGCACATCCGCAAAGGGCTGTGCCACCTGGGCCACCGACGGGAGAGCGAGGATCATGGCGAGGGCTACGAGGGCAAGCCCTGTCCGCGTTCGCATATGCTCTTCCTCCTTTTCAGAAATCGGATCGCTCGGCGCGGCCCCATTGCGGCGTTGCCGCGGTGCTGTCACCTTGTTGCCAGCTCCGCGTACGCGGCTCGGACTCGCCCGGAGTGATACGCACAGCAAACCGCGAGGTGTTGCTTTGCTCAAAAGAGCAGCCTCTCGTTTTGCCGAGTTGAAGGTAGTGTAACACCGCCAAGTACGCGTGTCAACTCATATTGAGGTTGCGCGCGCATTTTTCGGACGGAAAAACTGACGAATCACCGCGCGTGTTTCCATGGAGATTTCGCCGTCATATCCGGCCGACAGGCGCTTGCCCTCTCTCGGCGGGACGAGGAAGCCAACCGGGGAGACGGCGGCACGGGGGTCAGAACGCGAGGCAGCCTTCGAGTGAAAGCGTGGCGAAAGCGTCATTAGCGAGCCGATTCGTCGCCGAGGAGCCGTACAGGGCGCCCACGGCGGCGGCGGGCGAGAGCGGCGCGGCGGCGAGGGGTAGCCCGCGGGGATAATACCGTCCCGCCAGCGTGAGCGTCGCGCGCGAGGACGGCGCGTACCGCAGTCCCAGGGCGAGTTCGGCGTCGTAATGACGCCCCTGGTAGTCATCGCGAAAACCGGTGAGCGCCGCGTCCAGGGTAAGCATGCTGGTGAGCGGCGTCTCCCACCCCCCGCCGAGAAGCAGGACGGTGGTCAGGCTGTCGCCGAACATCTCGGTGGTATAGAGACCCGCGCGCAGGTGGCCGCTCTGGCGGCCATTCGTGAGCACCATGGCGGCCTGCCCGCCGTAGCTGATCACGTCGGGTTCCGCGAAAGCGGAGGTGGTGGGCGTGAGGATCTGGATTTCCGTGGCGTCGCGCTGGTATTCGAGGAGGACAAAGAGGCCGGGTTCGGCGAGATCGTCGCCGGGCATCACCGGGCAGAGCGCCCCCCAGGCGCGCCAGCCGTCGGCGCGGTAGCGGTTATTGACATTGCGCCCGTGGGCTCGAGTCTGGCGGAGGGTGGCGCCGACGGAGACGGGCTCCGCGACGCGGCCGGCCAGGCTCAACTCCCGCAGGGAGACGCGGCGGCCGTCCTGTTCCATCTCGGTGAGCCGGGCGGCGGCGGAGAGGGCGGGGGTATCCACGTTGGGCAGCACGGGGCGCAGGCAGAAACCCCACGGGGCGGTCGTTTGCGCGACCGCCCCGCTGATACTGAGTCCGAGTATGAACATCGTGAACCAGGCACGCGTCACGACTCGAGAACTCCCTTACTTGCTGTTGCGCACGTCCAGGGTGATGTCCACCGCGTTGAACGGGGCCTGGGACGCGCCGGAGAAGTTGGCAATGCTGTTCGCGATGTTGGCGGTCTGCGACGCCGTACCGGCGGCCGCGCCGTCTTTGCGCATCGTGAGGGTGAGCTTCGCCTTCCCGTCAGTCGGGGCTTTGGAACCGAGCGCGGCATTCCAGTAGACAGCCATGGTGGAATCCGCCAGCTTGAAGTAGTCGCCGGACTTGGTGAGGTTCAGCGTCCAGTCCACGGGGATGGTGGACGACTGGAACACGCCGCCGACGAACTCGATGTTGAACAGCACGTCAACAATGCCGATGGCCAGGTTCTGCGGGATGTTGGCGCGGGTCATGCCGGCCACGTTGGCCACCTGGATGCTGGTGCCCGCGGCGAGCGCGATGCGGTAGCTGCCGCCCGCGTTCACCGGAATGTTGATGGCGCCGGTGGCGAGGCCGTTACCGACCTGCGCCAGCGAGATGGGCGCGGAAACGCCGACCTGCTGCCCGACGGCATTCAGCACTTCCACCACGATCGAGGGCTGCTGCCCGGCGACGGTGGTGCTGGCGGTGAAGGTCATGGACGGGGATTCCAGCTTGAGCCCGTCGGAGACGGCGGCTACCGGGGTCGCCACCGCGGCGCCGGTCGGGGTGCCGTTGGCATCGGTCGGGGTGATCAGCACCGTCGAGCCGGCCGGAGCGGCCTTCGGCGGGGCGATGGCGCCCGTCAACTGCGACGGCACGAGATTCGCCAGCGTCTGGTTGTCGCTGCAGCCCATGAAGGCCACACTCCCCAGGCAGATCAGGAGCAGGCCTGTCAGCAGACTGCGCATTGTCTTGAGACTCTTCATTGGGTACCTCCCTTGGATGAGTGTTCAGCGAGCCAGCCCCTGGCTGCGACGCCCAGTTCCTGGGTCTTTCCGTGTACAGGTTAAAATTTGTCTCGCTGCTCTGCCGAGCCTTCGCGGCATGAGGGCTCTTGTAGAGGTAGTATACCGGCAAATATGCAAGCTGGCAAGCGCTGACAAGCCATGCAGAGAAAATTTTCTTCATAATTCTCGTCTCTTTTCCCGAAACAGGCGGAGAAACAAGTATTTTGATGATTGTAAAGCCATGCTAAGTCAGCGACTTCTCTGGCAGGAATTCGTCATCGTTTCCTTGAATAAATCCTTCGTCGGCACCGCGCGAGCGGCAGGCGCCGGCGCGCGAGGAGGGTATGGTGACAGATTATCGAGACCCGGTGTTCGTAGATGAGACGGTGGAGAAGTATCGCCGATACGTCAATCCCGGCCTGGCGAACCTGATGGAGTTCGTCGGCTTCCACGCCGTGGAGTGGGAAGGCGACGGCGCCCTCGTACGCGACAGCACCGGCCAGGAATACCTGGATTTCCTTGGCGGCTACGGCGTCTTCGCGCTCGGGCACGCTCACCCGGCGGTAGTGCGCGCGGTGCAGGAACAGGCGGCGCGCATTCCGCTCTCCTCGCGCGTGCTCTTCAATCGCCCGATGGCGGACCTGGCCGAGCAATTGGCCGCCATCACCCCCGGCGACCTGCAGTATACCTTCTTCTGCAACTCCGGCACGGAAGCGGTGGAGGGGGCGCTGAAGCTGGCACGGTTGAAAACCGGCAAGACACAGGTGATCGGCACGGTAGGCGGCTTCCACGGGAAGACGTACGGCGGGCTGAGCGCCTCCGGACGCGACGTCTATAAGACCCCTTTCGCCCCGATGGTGCCGGAGTTCACCCACGTGCCCTTCGCCGATGTCGAGGCGGTGGCGGCGGCCATCACCGCGGAGACGGCGGCAGTAATCGTGGAGCCGGTGCAGGGCGAGAACGGGGTGATCGTGCCGCCGGACAATTACCTGCCGGCGCTGCGGGAACTCTGCACCGAGCGCGGGGTCCTGCTCATCTTCGATGAAGTCCAGACGGGCTTTGGCCGCACCGGCGCGCTCTTCGGCTGCAACCACTGGGGCGTGGCGCCGGACATCATGACCATGGCGAAGGCGCTGGGCGGCGGGGTGATGCCCATCGGCGCCTTCACCGCCACCGCCGAGGTGTGGAAGGCATTTGAACCCAATCCGCTGCTGCACTCCTCCACCTTCGGCGGCAACGAGCTGGCCTGCGCGGCGGGGCTGGCGACGATCAAGGTGCTCCTGGAGGAGGACATCCCGGCGAAGGCGGCGGCGCTGGGCGAGGAACTGCTGGCCGGCCTGCGCGCGGTGGCGGAAAAGTATCCCGGCACCATCACCGAGGTGCGCGGCAAGGGGCTGCTTATCGGCGTGGAATTCACCGACCGCGACATCGCCGCGCTGGTCATCGCCGGCTTCGCGCGGCAGCGCATTCTCGCCGCATACACCTTGAACAATCCGTGCGTCATCCGTTTCGAGCCGCCGCTCATCATCACCCGCGAGCAGATCGCCCGCGTGCTGGATGCCTTCGACCACGCGGTGGCGGGAGTGATGGAACTGCTGGCGTAGACTGGCAGCAGGCATCGCGTAGAGATCTGGCCGCCGTCCGTCGCCATATTGAGCGACAGGCGGCGGCTTTGTCGTACTACTCTATCATACGCGCGCGCGAAGCCCGGTATGCTGAGGACAGACGCTCAACCCGTGCGTGAGGATAGCGCGATGACCGTGATGGGCCAGCCCGCGGCGCTGCCGAAATTCGATCCGGCGGTAGACTACTACGCCCTACTGCAGGTACACCCGCGCGCCCATGCCGAGGTGATCAAGCGCGCGTACCGCGCCATCCTCGGCGTGCTGGGCGCGCATCCTGACCTGGGCGGCGCGCACGACCACGCCGTGCGGTTGAACGAAGCCTACGCCGTGCTCTCCAATCCGGACTCGCGCCGAGCCTATGACGCCGCCCGCCGCCGGCTGACCATGTGCGCGCGACTGACGAAACGTCCACATCATAACGAGCACGCCGCGCATCACCGCGTCATCCGCTGCCCGCGCTGTGGCGCGAAAAACCGCTTGCCGGCGGGCACCGACCTGGCCTTCGCGGTGTGCGGAAAGTGCCGAAGCCTGCTCGCCGGGTGGTAACACACCGGACGAAATCCCAGCGCACCGGTGGTCAATCTCTCATGAATCTTTGCCGTGTTCCCCCGCGAGTGCCCGGACGAAGGCCGCGTCCAGGCTGGCCACTTCGGCGCAGCGGAGGCCGGGTTTGCGGGGGGCTTTGCCGGGGGGCATGAGGCACAGCTCAAAGCCCTGGCGGGCGGATTCAGCGATGCGGCGGTCGGCGTGGGAAACGGTGCGCACCTCGCCGGTAAGGCCGACTTCGCCA